>JAEMSB010000360.1:2742-5144 GCA_016463045.1 Niveispirillum sp. | reverse complement strand
GAAAGGCGATGGAAATCGCTTTCCCAGATCGGTTCCATGGCCATCAACATCGCGCGCTGGACGATACGGTCTCTCAGGGTCGGGATACCCAGTGGCCGCTGCTTACCATTGGCTTTCGGGATATAGATGCGCTTGACCGGTTGCGGGTGGTAGTTCCCCGTCAGCAGGTCTGTTTGCAGGCGGGACAGGTGGTCCGTCAGTTCAGCCTGCATCCAACGCTTGTCCATTCCGTCAAGACCCGGCGTGTTGGCACCACTGGATGCCAGCACGATCCGGGCCGCCTCGGCAAGCCACGTCCGTTGGGCGATGAGCCGCAGAAGCCGATCAAACCGGCGGTCTGGATCGCTCTCGGCCCATGTCGCGAGCTTGTGTTGCATTTCGCTGATTATCAAAGGTCTTCACCTCGTTGGGTCAGGTAATTTGCACGCCAAGCTGACTAAACTGTCCCCCTTCGCCCCCCGATGAACGGGATATGTGACAGGCTTTCCCTGTCGCCGACTACTACGGGGACTCCGCCAACATGATGGGCATCGGGGCCAACCCCTTGGCATTCCATCATGCCTTCCCTCGTTCATATGCTGGACATTCACGCGCTGGGGAGGTTGCCGGTCGCAGTCCTTGTCCTTGCGTCCTGCAAGTCGATGCCGATGCCATGGCCTGGCTTGTGTTCTCTCCACGGCGCCCCGCAGACGTCCTACATGTACGCCTGCGTTCGGATGTTGCCGACATACGTCTCCGGCAGCATCATCAACATTCCGCCTGTTAAGCCGTGTAGGCGGAGGCGACATTTCAGCCCTCGGATGCGGGTTAACCGGTTCGTGTTCCTCAACCTTCCAGCACTATAGCCTCGGGGAACCATCTCGGCGTAACGGCTTCGCCTCAATCCCCCTTTACCTGCGGGCTTCGTCACCCTGCCGATTGGCAGCAGGTCACCGCCGCTTGGGCTCACCCCCTCTCACAGCAGAGGGAATGGCATTCGTCTCTATCCTCCTTTCTCCTCAGCATTCCAGCATATGCCCCCCGGACAATCCGGGACGAGGCGCACTGTAGGTGATGTCGGTACACCAGACATGGTCCGGCCGGTCGATGGTCAGGTCCCGTAGCAGGTAGGGCCAGATCTTGTGCTCGGGATGGGGAATGCTGGTCTTCGGCCGTTGGTAGAGGGCGGCCAGCCCCATCCGGCCCATCAACCGGCGCACCCGCTTGCGATTGACGACATGACCCTGGTGCCGCAGATGCTGGGTCATCTGCCGACAGCCATACCAGGGCGCCTCCAGAAACTGCGCATCAATCACCCGCATCAGCGCCAGGTTCTCAGCACTCTCGCCCCGCACCGGCCCGTAATAATGCGACCGGCTGATCGACAGCAGCGCGCATTGCCGGACAACCGACAAGCCGGGATGCGATCGGTCCACCATTTCCCGCCTCCGACCGGCACTCATCGACCGGAGGCCTTGCGCAAAAAATCCCGCTCCACCACCAACTGCCCGATCTTGGCGTGCAGCCGGTCGATCTCGGCGCCATCAACCATCGGCGCAGCCTCGGCCTTGCCGGAAAACGACGACGCCATTCCCTCAATCGCCTGCTTGCGCCAAGCGCTGATCATCGTCTGGTGAACACCGTGCTTCGACACAAGCTGCGCCATCGTCAACTCGCCCCGGATCGCCTCCAGTGCCACCTTCGCCTTGAAATCCGCTGAATACCGCTTCCTCTGTCCCGTCATGTCGGTCGTCCTTCAATAAGGGCAAACCAAGCTTACCAAACTGTCCGCTCACAGGGGACCAGTTCTGATTCCCCTTCCAACGGCAACGGAGGTTACCAACGGCGTCGCTGACGCGCACCAAGGCACCATCGCTGTCGTTGACCGCTCCATCCAACCGCGATGCTGGCAGATGATCGGCAAGACGGCGCTGTCGCTGGTCCGTTCGCTCTCTGGTCTGGAGGATCATGCCGTCATCAATAGCATCCTGTCGCAGGAGCCGGTCGATCAAGCGGCCTATCATGAGATTGGCAGCCGAGACCGTGTTGTCGGTTTTCTCCGGCTGCCCGTGATGGGCAGCAACCCAGCAGAAAAGCTATGGATCATCGGCGTTCAGGCCGTTCGCGCATATCCAGCCGAAATGCCTGCACCTGATGAGCTGCCGCAGGAAATGGACCTTCACTGACACTGGTCTGGAGGTATGGGCGGATCAAAGGTGCCACGCCACACACCGGACAGCAGGAAGCGCGCATTTCGTTCCCAATCACTCAGGTCGGCATGGCCCGACCGGCATGCCATTGCCCAACCGCGACGAACCATCAGTTCCGACAGGGAATCACCGCCGACAAAGCAGTCCGACAAATCGGAGCTGCCAGCACGCGGACGGCACACCTCAGCACCTTCTCAGCCTCTTGGAGGTCTC
>JAEMSB010000360.1:0-2732 GCA_016463045.1 Niveispirillum sp. | reverse complement strand
CCCCGTGGTCAGGTCGGTCAGGGCCTTGATCGCCTCCGCACCACAGGGCCATGGTTGGCCCTTTCGGTCCAGGCACTGCTGGTCGGGCAGCGGCACCACGATCCCGGCCAGCCGATGCCGAACACCGCCAATCTCCACAATGTCGGCCCTGATGACGGTCGCCGGGCCTTCCTGTTCCACGCGGCCCTTTGGCCAATATATGAAAGCGCCCGTGCCGATACCCACCAGAACAAGCACGGGCACTGCGATCTTGAATAGCCTCATGACAAAGCCCTCCGTCACATTATGGTTGCAGTCAAGGGGCGGGACCTTCTCCCGCCCAGACCCTGACACCCACACCCGACACCCTTTGACTCTGGCCCCTCAGGCCAGCAGATCCCGGTAGCCACCGCGCACCATCCGCCGCCCGTCGCGGATGAGCCGTTGGACCCGCAGCCGCAGGCAGTCGGAACCATGCGACCACTCAGCGGCAACACGCCTTTCCCCAAAGAGCGCAACGGCGATGTCACGCTGGGACGCGTCCGCGTTGGCGGCATCCACCGCCCGTAGTTTGTCGATCCAACGCCCGACCTTTGGTTCCGGCCCATACAAGCTGCGCTGCATTCGACGCAACCGGCAGCACAGGCACAAACGGCGCAGGGACAGGACCTTCCGATCCATCTCTTGCAATCCGGTCAACGTGCTGCGGAGGCGCACCTGGCCATCAAGAACGGTTCCACCTGTCACCCGAAGCTGCAAATGCCGAAAACCATCCGAGAGCAGCAGATGCTCGTCCCCGTCAGGTTCCTTGACGACGCTTGCGATGGTCCGAACCGCTTTCAGGTCGAACAGGTCGTCCTCTGGCGTCATAGCGTTCTTCGGTTCTGCGGCGACAATGAGAACCGACGGGCATGCTTCGGGTTGCCAGTAGGCTTTGGCATCGCTGGTGATGTCCGCGAAACATCAGCCCTCAGTTCGGGGTATCTGCCGTGTTATCGAACCGCACCAAGGTACGGTCGATGCGGGTCAGGCAAGTGGTGGATTTCAGCGCATCCTTGAAACCACCATTCCGCCTCAGCCACTGCCAAGCCCAACCAGGGCGATCCATGTGCTGTAATGATTGATAGGCCGCAACCTCCTGCCAATCTGGCACAGATAATGCGGCGTCAACCGGGCTCCTATTCTGCATGGGCTGCCACCTCCCAACAGGCTGTGTCTCGATAAGGCACAGCGGTGGAACAATACCGCCAACTGCCACGCTGGCCGTATCGATGATTATCGATAGGATTTCCCCAGAAAACTTTCACGAAACCGGCATGACTGTCGAAATTCCGCTGAATTTCGCATCGCCAAAACAATGAAATTACAGATAATTTGTTCGCAAAGTCGGACAATAAGAACCGACGGTAACTCAATCGAATATACGCATTCAGTCTATATAGAGTTTAACCACTTTAGCCTCAATTTCGCCTTTAGTACCGGCAACCATCAATCAAAACAAGAAGGGAGATCATCGCATAGCCATATAAGGGGACTCTGATGGATACACACAGCTTCATAGACTTCCAATCGGACAGATTACCCAGCGGCATCCAATCGCTGCATCGTGTCCAGCACGAAGGCTACGTCATCGGGCGATATCTGCTGGATGAATGCGCGGATGGAAAACTTGGGTCACCACAGCTGACGCTGACCCAGCATGACGGGCAACCCTTCGTGTTGCGGTGGCATCCGGTTGATCAGCTTTCTGCCATTCAGCATCGCGTCAAACCGGGGCAAGTCCATCTGACGCCACCGGAGCGTATCATTCGGGTCTCATGGACCGGTCGGCAGCCGGTGTTCATCGTGGCCCTGGAGGTCGGATTCATCACCAGTTCGGCCTGCGGGGGCACTGTAGATATTCTCGACAGTATGCCAGCGCAGCTCGATATCCAAGATACGCGGATTGGATACATTCTCGAAATCCTCAAAGAAGGACTAGAACAGTCAACAACTGCCGGCACCCTCACGTTGGCCTGCGTGCTACTGGCCGGGAGATTGCTGGAGATTTTCGGCAGCAAACACATGCCACCGGCCATCAATGGCGGCCTGGGCGTTTCAAGACAGCGGCGGGTGCTTTCCTACATCGACGCCCATCTCCAGGATGATCTGACCTTGGAGCGACTGGCAGCGGAAATCGATCTCAGCCCTGACCATTTTGGCCGTGCCTTCCGGGCCAGCTTGGGGATTCCCCCTTTACGCTATGTAGCCCAACGGAGGCTGCATCGCGCCAAGGCACTTCTGCTTGATCCCGGCATGTCGATTACCGACATCGCCATGGCGCTCGGCTTTGCCACGCCCAGCCATTTCACCAGCAACTTCCACAAGGCGACAGGGACAACGCCATCGCAATGGCGGCGGGATCGGCGGTAGCTGGCTGGTAGCTCGAAAGGGCGCTGGGGCCAATACTGTGTTTGTCGCATCCAGCGACGTGGTAGCCTTGCTGGGCACGATGCTGACCCGGATTCGGCCCCTGAGAGCAACAACACCCCCTTGTTCCAGCACTTCGTTCATGAGCGTCTGGCGGTGCTGTATCGCCGCTACCTACGCCCATTTTCACTCTCTGTTGTTACCTATATGTTACCTGCGGGGTTTTGGTTGGCGTTTGGCGCAGATAGCAAAAGAGCCTGATCTCGGTTTGAGATCAGGCTCTTAGGTATGGATGCGGGGGCAGGATTTGAACCTGCGGCCTTCAGGTTATGAGCCTGACGAGC
>JAEMSB010000359.1 GCA_016463045.1 Niveispirillum sp. | reverse complement strand
GGATTGGCCTCCAGCATCAGTGCAACGACACCGGAAATGCCAGGGGGTGGGCGTTCTGGATCAGGGGATCGACCGCACCCATCCCGATCTGGACGATAATCAGCGCATCGACCTGTCGATCAATGCCGACACCGGCCTGCCCGGCGGGGTTCCGGTGCGGGCGCAGGATAATCATGGCACTGCCGTGGCCGGCGTCATCGCTGCGGAACGCAACGATATTGGCGGCATCGGCGTCGCCTATAACGCCGACCTTGTTTCAATGTACAGCCGGCTGGGTGGCACACCCGCCACCTTGGACCAGACCGTAGCCCGTGCCTTCGCCCATGCCCTGGGCAAGGTGGATGTGCTGAATAACAGCTGGGGCCTGGGCAACGCCTTCCAACACTCACCCAACAGCGCCTTCATGGATGATTTCGGCACGACCATGACGGCCAGTGCCGCAGCCCTGCGCCGGTTGGTGGCTGAAGGCCGCGACGGGCTGGGCACCGTGGTGGTGCAATCCGCCGGTAATAGTGGGGAATTCGGCGATAACGGCAATCTGCATAACTTCCAGAACAGCCGCTTCACCATCGCCGTCGCCGCGACGAACAATCAGGGAATTGTCGCCGACTTCTCCACACCGGGCACGTCGGTACTGGTGGCGGCCCCCGGCGTCGATATCCTGACCAGCGACCGGGCCGGCAGCGTGGGGTATGAGGCGGGCGACAGCACGACCAAGTCGGGCACTAGCTTCGCCGCCCCTGGCATTTCCGGTGTCGTTGCACTGATGCTGGAGGCCAATCCAACGCTTGGCTACCGTGACGTTCAGATGATCCTGGCCGCCAGCGGCGGTAACCGATCGTCCGATCCCGCAAAACCGGGCGCCCTCGGCTGGAACGGCACGGAACTGTGGCACGACACGCAGAAGGGCTTTGGCGTCGTTGATGCCCGCACCGCCGTGCGTCTGGCGGAAACCTGGCAGGGTCAGCGCACATTGGCCAATGAACAGAGCCTGACCGCCAGCTACCGGCCCGATGTCGGCCTGCCGATCCTGACCGACCGCTTCACTACCTCGTCGGTGACGCTCGCCGCCAATATGGCTATCGAACATGTCGAAGTGGAGGTGGCCATCAACCATACCTGGATCGGCGATCTGACGATCCAGTTGATCAGCCCGACCGGCGCGACCGCGCGACTTCTGGAACGTCCCGGATCGGGGCTGATATCTACTCATGGTTCCTCGCAGCAGGATATCCGCTTCACCTTCTCCAGCGCCGCCCTGATGGGGCAACAGGCGCAGGGTGACTGGACCCTGAAGGTCACCGGCGGCCAGAATGGCAATGTCGGTGAGGTGAAATCCTGGACCCTGCGCGTGTTTGGGGAGGATCGGGGCAATGACGATCTGTTCCTGATCAATGACCGATTAAGCGGCGAGATCCGTCTGAATGACCGGCAGGGTGGCGCGGACACGCTGAACGGAGCCGCCCTGACGCGCGCCGTGCAGATCGATCTGGGGGCAGGGCAGGCCAGCCTGGATGCCACCAGCAAGGCTCTGTTCCGGGCAGGCGAGATCGAACGCGCCTATGGTGGCGACGCGGGCGACAGCCTGAAGGCCAGCAGCCTGGATACCTATCTCAATGGCGGGCGCGGGGCCGACACGCTGACCGGCGGGTCGGGCTTCGACATTCTGGTCGGCGGGGCGGGTGATGACCGGCTGAATGGCGGTGGCGGCATCGATATCGCCTTGCTCGGGGGCGAACGGTCGGCCTTCAGCCTGACGCGGGATGGCGACGGCTTTCTCATGGCGGGGCCGGATGGCCAGGATTTCCTGACCGGTGTGGAAATCGCCGTCTTCAACCGTGGGGCCCTGTTCCTGGGCGGGGCCGGCGGGTCGCTGTTCAATGAGGCGGGATATCTGGCTGCCAACCCCGATGTGGCTGCGGCAGTACGGGCGGGGCTTTTCATATCGGGCCAGTCGCATTACGACGCCTATGGCCGGATTGAGGGGCGGCCCGGCGCCACCGGCTTTACCCTGTTCAACGAAGGCTTCTATCTGGACCGCTACCCCGACATTGCCGCCGCCGTGCGTAATGGCTCACTGGAAAGCGGCTATACCCATTTCCTGAAATATGGTCAGGCGGAAGGCCGCGCCGCCTCGCTCTACTTCGACACCGCTTATTATCTGCAAAAGAACCCGGACGTGGCCGGGGCCGTGCGGGCGGGAGCCATCCAGGCGCTGGACCATTACCTGAACTATGGTCTGAATGAGGGGCGGCAGGCCAGCCCCTATTTCAACGCCCAGGAATATCTGCGCCTCAATCCCGATGTCGCGGCGGCGGGCGTGAACGCCGTGAAGCATTTCGTAGCCTATGGTCAGGCCGAAGGGCGGTTGGCCGGTATTGATTGGGACTATTTCGGGTAACACGACAGGCGTGGGGACCCGCATCATTGGCGAAAGGGCAACACTGGTGCCGCGAAGCACCCGTCCTACCCATTCGCCTGATTGCCAGAAGACCGGCCCCCTCTATATGGTGCAACCAGGGAACAACCAGGCAGAAGCCGGGATAACGATGCGGGCGAAAAGGCCGACGTCATTTGATATCGCCGAACTGGCGGGCGTATCACAATCCACGGTCTCGCGCGCCCTGCGCCGGGACAGCATGGTCAGTGAGGATACGCGCCTCAAGGTCGAACAGGCCGCCCGCGCCCTGAACTACAAGGTCGATGTGAATGCCCGCAACCTGCGGTCCCAGCGTACCAACACGCTGGCCCTGCTGCTGTATGAGGATCCGGGCACCTCTGAATCGCTGATCAACCCCTTCTTCCTGTCCATCCTGGGCAGTGTGACCCGCGCCTGTGCCAAGCGTGGCTATGATCTTCTCATCTCGTTTCAGCAATCCTCCAACGACTGGCACGCCGATTACGCGGCGTCCAAGCGGGCGGACGGCATCATCTTTCTGGGATATGGCGACTACACCTCCTACCTGGACAAGATATCGTCGCTGGATGAAGCGGGCATTCAGTACATCACCTGGGGTCCCGTCCTGCCCGGACAGCCTGGCCATTTCATCGGGTCGGACAATGTGCAGGGCATGGCCGATGCCGTCAGCCACCTGATCGCCATGGGCCATCGCCGCATCGCCTTCCTGGGCGATATCTCGGAAAACTGCCCCGAATATCGTGACCGGCACCAGGGCTATCTGAAGGCATTGGCCGCCGCCGGCCTATCCGCCGACCCCGCCCTGCGTCTGGACAGCCAGACCTCCGAAGAGGCCGGCCACGCCGCCGCGATGCGCCTGCTGGACAGCGGCCAGCCCTTCGATGCCGTCGTCGCCGCCTGCGATCTGGTGGCCATCGGCGCCCTGCATGCCCTGCGCGACCGGGGCCTGACGGTACCAGGCGATGTCTCGGTGATCGGCTTTGACGATATCCAGGCCGCCAGCTACACCAACCCGCCCTTGACGACGGTGCGTCAGGACACGGTGGCGGCGGGCGAATTGCTGGTGGAAAACCTGCTGCGCCTGATGAACGACCAATTGCTGGACCGCACCATCATCCCGGCGAAACTGGTTGTGCGCGGCTCGACGCGGCGGCGGGGCTGATCCTCACCTCTCATCCGCTAGCGTCTGCGTATCGCTGTTGGGCGCGATTTCGCGGGCCTTGATGGCGCTGACGGCCAAAACCTGCCCCATCAACCCTTCCAGCTGGTCATTGGCGGCGCGCAGGTTGCGGGCCAGGATGCGCACGATGCTGGCCACGAACGGATCGGCCTCGGTCAGGCGCTGGCGCACCTTTTCGCCGGAAATCACGATCAGGGTCGTATCCTCAACCGCATGGGCGCAGGCCGACCGCGTGCCCTCATCGATCAGGGCCATTTCCCCGAACAGGCAGTTCGGCCCCACCTCGGCCAGCACGACCGGATGCTCCGGCTCCCCGCGCCAGATGCGGATGCGACCGGACTGCACCAAATACATATGCTCGCCGCGCTCACCCGTCAGGAACAGCTGCTTGCCGGCCGGCACGAATTTGCGGTTAAGAATGCCCTCGGCCATGACCAGCCCTTTCTGAATGCGATGGCGTGTTATCGGTCCCGCAGCGCCCCCTTGGCAAGCGGATTACTTATCCGACATGACGACCAGATCGTCGCTACCGCCCTTGCCCAGCCGCTCCAGATGCAGGGCCACCGGCCCATCCTCGGGCCGTTCCGCCGCCAGCGCCTGGAACAGGGCCATCGCCTCGGCCTGCCCCGCCGCCATGGCGGCATAGGCCTGGGCGTAACGCTGCATGAACCCGCCTGTCGCCTCTTCCCCCGTCAGGGGCTGGAATACCGCGATGGGTTCGGTCTTGCCCTTCAGGACGATGCGCCCGATGGCACGGCGCGGAATGTCGGGGCAGCGTTCCGCGGTCGCCCCGCTCATCGCCACCCGCGTGCCGAAATATTTGTTCAGCCCTTCCAGGCGCGCCGCCGTATTCACGGCATCGCCCAGGGCCGTATATTCAAACCGCGCATCCGACCCAAAATTGCCCACGCTGGCGGGACCTGAATGCACGCCGATGCGCGTCACGCCGAAGGGCCGACCCGCCGCCGTCTCTGCCGCCAGAAAACCTTGCGCGAACAGGTCCAGTT
Organism: Niveispirillum sp.; assembly: GCA_016463045.1. GTDB lineage: Bacteria > Pseudomonadota > Alphaproteobacteria > Azospirillales > Azospirillaceae > Niveispirillum. Next base: position 538 of record JAEMSB010000359.1, on the reverse strand, counting down.
CCAGGGCACAGGCCGCCGCGCGCGCCGCATGGTCGGCCATGTCGCGCGGCGCCCCGAACAGGGCGAAGACGGCATCGCCGATGAACTTGTCGACCGTGCCGCCATGGGCGAACACCACCTTCACCATCCCGTCCAGATAGCGGTTCATGACATCGGCCAGCGTGGTGGCGTCCATCCCCTCCGATATGGTGGTGAACCCGGCGACATCGGTGAAGACATAGGACATGTCGCGCCGCTTGGGATCGATGGACAGCTTGGACGGGTCTTTCAGGATATCATCCAGCAGGGCCGGCGACAGATATTTGGCAAAGGCCGCCTGCACGAACCGCTTCTGGTCCCGGTCCCTCCGCCCGCGCCAGATATCGGTCAGCCACAGGCCCAGCATCACCGACAAGGACGGCCCGATCTGCGGCAACAGGATATTGCCCCTGGCAAAGGCAGGCCCCGCCAGCAGCCAGATGCCCACCACCAGACCCAGGCCCAAGAGCGCCCGCAGCCACAGCGATATCTCCACCAACCCCAGCACCAGACCCAGCCC
>JAEMSB010000358.1 GCA_016463045.1 Niveispirillum sp. | reverse complement strand
GAACAACCCCTGCTGCGGCCCGGCGAACATTTCACCTATACCAGCGGCACCCCGCTTTCCACACCGTCCGGTATCATGGTCGGCAGCTATGGGATGGAAAGCGAGGCGGGAGAGAGCTTTGACATCGCCATCCCGGCCTTTTCCCTGGACAGTCCGCATCAAGAACGGCGGCTGAACTGACGCCAATCTCCCTCATGCGCCGGGCGCCGCCATCCGGCGGCTTAGATCACGGACCCACGAGGGTTCGGGCCGGCGGTCGCCGGCCTCCAATCCGCCAAAGGCTAAGCCATCGGCGGATTGGTATGATGCCGAACGGGCAGAAAAACCCGACGCCGGTGGGATATCTGAAATCGACGCTTGAAACATTCGGCGAACAAGCCATCTGCTTCTCCTGCCGGGACTGACCTTGACCCTTTGAGGTAGCCCGGCCGGCCGGATCGGGGGAACTGGCCGGTGGCCCGCCTGACAAGGGGGCTGCATGCAAGCCGAACACATACATTGAGGAGTGCATCCCCGTGACCGTGCCCAAGAAGAATGAAGACAAGGTCGTGCCGGGTCCCATCCATGGCCGCCGCGCCGGACCCGCCGCCACTAATCCCAATCTGGTTCGCCCCAGCAAGGCCGAGGCGGAAGCAGCCGTCCGCACCCTGATCCGCTGGGCCGGTGATGATCCCGACCGTGAGGGTCTGGTAGGCACGCCTGACCGCGTGGTCCGGTCCTATGAGGAGTTCTTTGCCGGATATGAGGTTGATCCCGTCGACCTGCTGGCCAGGACCTTCGAAGAAACTGACGGCTATGACGAGATGGTCGTGCTGCGCAATATCCGGCTGGAAAGCTATTGCGAGCACCACATGGTGCCGATCATCGGCAAGGTCCATATCGCTTATCTGCCGCGCAACCGCGTGGTCGGTATCTCCAAGCTGGCGCGCGTAGCCGAGGTTTATTCCAAGCGCCTGCAGATCCAGGAGAAGATGACAGCCCAGATTGCCAACACCATCGATGAGGTGCTGGAGCCATTGGGCGTGGCGGTGGTGATCGAGGCGACACATCAGTGCATGACGACCCGCGGCATCCACAAGCCCGGTGTCACGATGGTGACCAGCCGCATGCTCGGTGCCTTCCGAGAGGATGACAAGACGCGGCGTGAATTCCTGGCCATGATCGGCAACCCCGCCAGCAGCGGCGAGGGCTGATCCGTTCCCCTGCGGAACGGTGAAACGGGGGCGGCCCTTTCGGGACCGCCCCTTTTTCATGGGTTTGACACCGTACCATCCCCCTGCCACTGAAACACTGTTTCCAGCGGTACCTTGAAGACCTGGGCAATGCGGAAGGCGGCCTCCAGGCTGGGCGAGTATTTGCCTTGTTCGATGGCGGCCACCGTCTGGCGTGTCACGCCGATCCGGTCGGCGAGGTCCTGCTGCGTCATCTCGCCGGCCTCAAACCGCAGGCGGCGGATATGGTTGGTGAAGGGCAGCATGGACTACCATCCCCGACGATACAGAAACACAACCGTGCCCAGCCGCGACAGCTCTGCCACCAACAGGGCGAACAGCATGTAATTCACCATCTGCACGATCCGCGCGCCCATATGCAGGGTCAACATCGACAGGATGACCCCCAGCACCAGCACGTAAAAGCCGGTACGGGAGCCCAGCAGGCCGATCTGCCGATCCCGCTCATCCTTCGGGCTTTGCACCTCGCGCGGGTTGCGCAGGGCTGACAGCGACATGATCGTGGTGGCGATGGGAAGGCCAATGAACAAGGTCATAACGCAATAGACCATCCACAAGAATGAACCACCCGGCACATCCGCCACCCCCAGGTAGGACCCGAACACCGGCCCGAAATAGGCCCCCCCAAAACCGATCAGCGCGACTAGCCGCAACCATGCGAGCTTTTCCCGGAATGACATGTTAAGTCCCCCATTCATCATGTTAGCTATATTTAACATTGCTCGCCCAAAAGGCGGGAGATGTCAAAGATTTTTTACATGAATTTCCCCTTTTCCACCCCATCGCACCGCAACATACTGGATTGAGAATCATGGTTGGCGGCAGAGGGACTTGATGGACAGCGATACGGACAGCAGCAGCCCCATCACCTATGATGATTTCCAGAAGGTCGACATTCGGGCCGGTACCATCGTCAAGGCTGAACCTTTTCCAGAGGCGCGCCGCCCCGCCATCAAGTTGTGGGTGGATTTTGGCGACCCCATCGGCATCCGCAAATCTTCAGCGCAGATCACGGCCTATTATCAGGCGGACAGCCTGATCGGCCGGCAGGTCGTTGCCGTCACCAACTTCCCACCCCGCCAGATCGGCAAATTCATGTCAGAGGTGCTGGTGCTGGGCGTTCCGAGTGATACCGGCGAAGTGGTTCTTCTCTCCCCCGATCAGTCCGTGCCCAATGGCGGACGGATGTATTGACCATCAAAGCCTGGGGGGGCAGGTCGAAACGGCATTTGGCATTGCTTACGTGATTCTCGCCCCGTTAGGAAAAGCACTGCTGGTCACTTTCATTCCTGATCCTATCCTTCTGGATTGTCCTTTACCCACTGCCCCATCGCTGCATGCCGCGTACAATCTGTCCGTGGCCTTTTAAGCAGACACGCGCATGCATGATGTTTTCCGCCTTGATGACCTAACCAACGACACGCAGCATTATGCGCTGTCGCAATGGACCAGCATTGCCCGGCGGAACCCGACGGTGCCTTTGGACGATATGATGGCCTGTCGACACGCGGTGGACACGGCGGATCACTGCATTCTGTTCAATCTGCAATCCGGCAGCATCCGTGACGCGCGCGTGGAGAAGGTGGGGGCCGGGGTCATGGCGTCGTTGACCTTCGACCCGGCGGGCATGACGCTTTCGCAGTTGATGCCGCCCGACTATGTGGCCGATATCATCCCCGCCTATGCCTTCTGCGCCGGCTCCTTCCGGCCCATGTCCAGCTTGGACGAGGTGACGCATGTCAACGGCGCCGTTGCCTTGGTCCGGCGGTTGGTCCTGCCGCTGGAGCGGCAGCCGCCGGGCGGCGCCTTCGCCGCGCGCTATCTGCTGATGATCTATGACAAGCTGTCGGGCGGCCCCGATCAAACGGGCATGGGCCCTTGTGCCGGTCCCGTCCGGTCCAACCGTACCTTGAGCGTGGCCGTGTTCCGCGACGGGCGGGCCTGAACCGCTCCGTCGCCTGTCAGGCCGGCGGCAGGGGCACAGGCTCGGGGTCACCATTTAGGTCTGCAGCGGCACCAAAGGGGCGCCGTGCGGCCAGCCGCTGCACAATGGCGGCCTTTGGGCTGGACACCTCTCCCTGTTCAAAGGCCACCACCTGCAATCCCTGCCCGATGGCCAGATGCAGCAACTCCCCCTCGCGCAGCAGGAAAGCGGGGCTGGACGGGCGGCCATGGCGCTGATTGCCATTGGCGAAGGTCTCATAAAGCAGAAACCCACCCGGCTTAATGGCGCCCGCAATGGCGGGCAGAAGCGGGCGATGTAGATAACTGGTAACCACCACCAGATCAAAGTCGGACAGGCCAGGTGGCCAGCCACCCGGTCCCTCCAGGTCAGCCTGGATCAGGGTTACGCCATCGGTGCCCGTCAGGTCGGCAACACCACGCAGGTCGATATCCACGCCCGTGACCGACAGCCCCCGGTCGCGGAAATGCCGCAGATGCCGCCCACCGCCGCAGGCCACATCCAGCATACGCGCGCCTGGCCGCAGCAACGGCGCGAAACGGGCGATCCAGGGTGAGGGCGGGGAGAATGGCAGGGCATGGCTCATGCGGTCATCATAGGCGCCGCTGGCCGCAGGCGCATCTCCCATTACGGGAATGGATGTCGATGAAAGGCCGGTTCCGACCCGGCATGGCACCCCGCAGCGCAACGGGCTTGCCCGCCGGACCGGGAGGGTCCATCTATCTGTCATCGTTCTGACCGATTACCGTGACATGATCCTGTTCGATTTGAAATGCAGCCGCGACCACCGGTTCGAGGGCTGGTTCCGTAATGGCGCGGCATATGACGCGCAGGCGGCTTCGCACGCCATCACCTGCCCCATATGCGGTGATGACAAGGTGGAAAAGGCACCGATGGCCCCCGCTATTGCCAAGGGTGGCCGGTCGCGCGACCGCGACGCACCGCCCCCTGCCCCGGCGGCGAATACCCCTGTGCCGGTTGAGGCCCCACCCGTGCCAGACGCGGTACGCGAGGCGCAGGCCGAAATCCTGCGGCACCTGCGCGACCTGCGCACCCAGGTGGAAAGGAACGCCGATTATGTGGGCGACCGTTTCGCCGAAGAAGCCCGCAAGATCCATTATGGCGAGGTGGAAGGCCGCGCCATCTATGGCGAAACGTCGCCTGAGCAGGCCGAGGCCTTGCGGGAGGAGGGCGTGCCCATCGCCAGCATCCCCTGGCTACCGGTAGAGAACTGAGCCTGAAGCCGTCAGGGACGCAGCCATGCCCGGACAGGCGCAGAAATCCAAGGATTCCGCTTGACCGGAAGCCGGGTTTGGCGCATCAACCCACCCATATCGACGCCCGCCCGTGCGGGACCGTGCTGGACGACATCCCGGCACGGCCCCGCAACGCGTGGGCGCGTGCCCGTTCCGGGATACCGGAACCCGGTCGATAAGGCACCTTCACGGTGTCGGGTGCGTTCATCCCTCAATCATCTAATGTGGAGACATCCGATGTCGATCACGGCTGAGCGCAAGACTGCGCTGATCGCAGAATACAAGACCAACGAAACCGACACCGGTTCGCCCGAAGTGCAGGTCGCCATCCTGACCGAGCGCATCAACAACCTGACCGAACACCTGAAGACCCACGCGAAGGATTTCCACTCGCGCCGTGGTCTGCTGGTGATGGTCGGTCAGCGCCGCCGTCTGCTGGATTACGTGAAGGGCAAGGAAAAGGCTCGTTATGACAGCCTGATCCAGCGCCTGGGCCTGCGCCGCTAAGGCGGGCCGGTCGCGACGGTTACAGACCCGAACGCCCAAGGTGATGTTCGACGTGAACATGCAGCCCACCGCCCACACGATGTTCCACACCCGCTCCGGCGGTGGGGGATGGCGTGCCGGCGACGGGCCCTTGGGCGGCGGGAACCGTCGGGACCCGCGTCAGAGTTAAGGTGTGGACGGCCAGCCGGG
>JAEMSB010000357.1 GCA_016463045.1 Niveispirillum sp. | reverse complement strand
GGGCAATGACACGTCCGGCGGCTGGACCGCGCTGCGCCGCGTACTGGCCGGTCATTTGCAGACGAGCCGGGGCATCGCGTGCGATCCCGAACAGATCCTGATCCTGCCCGACCGCCGGTCCGGCCTGGAATTTGTCGCCACCCTGCTGCTGACGGCGGGGGACACGGTCTGGCTGGAAGAGCCGGGCTGCCCCTTACAGGCGCTGACCTTTGCGCATCGTGGCTACAATGTCGCCCATGTGCCGGTGGACGCCGACGGCATCGACCCGGAACGCGGCGCACGGCTGGCGCCCGATGCGCGGCTGGCCGTGGTTACGCCGGGATGGCAGTACCCGACCGGCGGCACCATGCCGCTGCGTCGCCGCATGGCCGTTCTGGCCTGGGCGCGCCGCAGTGGGGCCTGGCTGCTGGAGGATGACCGTGACGGCGGCTATCGCTACACGGGCCGTCCGCTGCCGGCCCTGCAGGGGCTGGACGAGAATGAACGCGTCCTGCATCTGGGTGCGCTGGACAATACGCTGGTGCCGGCCCTGCGCCTTTCCTGGCTGGTCGTGCCGTCGTCGCTGGTGTCGGCTGCGCAGAACCTGCGCGCCCGTATGGGCCTGCATGTGCCGCTGCCCGAGCAGATGGCCGTGCATGATTTCCTGGTGGAAGGCCATTATGCCAGCCACATGCGCCGCACCCGTCGGCTTTATGCCGAACGTCAGCAGGCCCTGCTGTTCGCGGCTGAACGCCACTGGTCAGGCGCCATCGCGGTGGATGCGGCCAGTTCCGGCCTGCATCTGGTCGGGCGGCTGTCCCCCTCGGTCGGTGTGGACGACACAACCCTGTCGGCCCTGGCCGCCCAGGCCCGCATCGCCCTGCCCGCCATCTCCGCCTGCCGGCGTGGACCCGGCATCGCCGGTGATCCGGGGGCCGTCGTCCTGGGCTATGCGGCCTTCACGCCGGAACGCCTCGCACGTGCCGCCGAACGTCTGGCCGGCGTGATCGACAAGGCCCGCAGCAGCCAGACCCATCGCGTGTTGCAGACCCGCCGATTGATCCCAGCGGAGTGAGGGGAACCGGTTAAGTCATTCTCGAGTTCGGAGGCTAGCGGAGGCTCACTCCGAACTCAGGCGGGGCCGTGCAACCATATGAAACAGAAAATACACCCCTGTTCCATGAGGCGAACATCTCCCGTGCAGACAGCCGATGGCTTCGGACGGGTGGAGGCGCAGATGTGGCGTTGATAAGCTTTACTTTAGCAAAATCAGGCATGGAAATCAGCAATCCAGCGCAAACGAAACGCCGGCTTTGCAGCTCTGATCGTTAAGAAGCAGATTCAACGGGATCAAAGCTGATCCGCAGCCGCGTGCCGGTGGCCTGTGCAAACCGTTCCAGCGTGCGGGTGGAGGGTTTGACACGGCCACTTTCCAGTCGCGCGACCACTGCCTGCGTTGTACCCATTGCGGTCGCCACCTGCTCCTGTGTCATGTCGGCTAGAGTGCGTGCGCGGATCATCGCGTCAGCCAGGGCAAATTCATCAGCCAAGGCATCATAAGCCGCGACAAAAGCCGGGTCTTGACGCCATTCGCGGATCATTTCCTCTGCTGGGATCGTCTTTGCACTCATGTGACTTCACCTGCTCGTTTCAGCGCGATGTCTATCTCTCGTCGGGGTGTACGCTGTGTCTTCTTCACAAAGACATGGACGACCACAATACGCTTTCCTGTTGCCGTGACATATACGGCCCTGGCGATCCCATCTCTGCCCTTCATGCGCATTTCCCAGAGTTTACCCTCCAGATGTTTCACATAAGGTTCGTGAACACGCTCCAGGCCATGCGTCTGCATTAGTTCCACGATCCGCGCAAACGAAGCACGAATATCGACAGGCATCGCCTGTAGGGCAGCTTGGACGTCCCGATCGACGAAGTGCACCGTCCACATCATCGAACCATACCATTTTTGCAATATATAGGAAACCAGTAACCCTCAAACCACCTCCGCCACCACGCCGCCGACAATGCTGGCCAGCGCGTCGGGGGCGATGGGGAAGACGGTGTTGGGAGTGCCAGCGGCGGCCCAGACGGTGGTGAAGTTCAGAAGGTCGCGGTCGAACAGGGTGATGGGCGGGACATTGTGGCCCAGGGGCGGAACGCCGCCGATGGGATAGCCTGTCTTCTGCCGCACGAAATCGGCATCGGCCTTGGCCAGTTTCTCGCCGCCCAGCGCTGACGCCAGATGACGGATCACCGACGCCTCGTTCACCCGGTTGCTGCCGGATGTGACAACGAGGATGGGGCGGCCCGTGTCGCGGGTGCGGAACATGATGGATTTGGCGATCTGTGCCACATCGCAGCCGATGGCCGCCGCCGCCTCTGCCGAGGTGCGGGTGGAGGCAGCGAATTCCAGGACATGGATGGGATGGCCCAGATCGTTCAGAAGGTTCTGTATCTTCTGCGCACTGGGGCTCAACGGTCCGGCCATCCCAACCTTACTCCCTGTCCATACCAATCAGCTTTGGTCGTCACCGACCCAAGCTGATTTCATGTTCCCTCAAACGCCGGGCGCCGCCATCCGGCGGCTTGGCTTCACGCGGCACGTGCCGCGCGACGGCAGTCGCCGTCGTACCAAGGGTCATTTTCATGACCCTTGGTTGTTTTCAACCAGCCAGCTCACGCGACCGGGCGGTGCCGGCGGCGACGGCGCGGGTCAGCAGGTCCTGCATGCCGCCCGACCCTTCGGCCATCAGCACGTTCAGGGCCGCTTCGGTCGTGCCCTTGGGGCTGGTGACATTGCGGCGAAGCTGTTCGGCTGATTCGTGGCTTTGGCGCAGCAGCTCGCCCGAGCCCATGACGGTGGCGCGCGCCAGTTGCATCGACAGGTCCGGCGGTAGGCCGGCTGCCACACCGGCCTTGGCCATGGTTTCCACCAGCAGGAAGACATAGGCCGGGCCGCTGCCCGACAAGGCCGTCACGGCGTCCAGCAGGGTTTCGTCCGCGACCCAGGCCACCTCCCCCACTGCCGACAACAGGGTACGGGCCAGCGCCTTCTGCGCGTCGGAGCAATTGGCATTGGGCACGGCGGCGCTGATACCGCGGCCCACGGCGGCGGGCGTATTGGGCATGGCACGCACGATGGCCGCATGCCCACCTAGGTGCTTTTCAAAATAGGCGATGGGCTTTCCCGCCGCGATGGACAGGAACAGGGCCGTCCCGGCATAGCGGGCATAGTTGGGTAGCGCCTGATCCATCATCTGCGGCTTGACCGCCAGGATGATGGCATCGGGCGTGAAATCAGTCGGGATTTCAGAGGCTTCCTTGACGACCAGCACATCGGCCGGCAAGCCACGCGGCGCGCCGAACGGCTCCACCACCACCACGGACCCGGCGGCACCGGCGGCTTTCCAGCCGGCCAGCATGGCCCCGCCCATCTTACCGCACCCGACCAGCAGCAAACTCGCACTCATCCGGTGTTTCCCCCATGTATCCGGCGGGGTCGCGGGGTTCATCCCCGACGGCGTTGGCCCCGTCCGGTTTGATCAGGCCTCGCCCACCGTATCCAGGATGGCGGCGGACACGGCCTCAGCCGGGGTCTTGCCGCCCCAGATCACGAACTGGAAGGCCGGGTAGAAACGCTCGCATTCCGAGAGGGCAATGTCCATCAGGTCTTCAAGCTGTTCAGAGCTGGCCCCGCGCGCACCGCGCAGCAAGGTGGTCTGCCGGAACATGGGCGTGTGCTGATCGTGGCAGACATCGAAATGGCCCAGCCACATCTTGGGATTGACCTCGGCCAGCAGTTCGGCCACGGCATTCTTACGGCCCGGCGGCACCTTCATGTCGTACTGGCAGGAGAACTGCATCGCACTGACCTCTGCCTGCCACATGAAGAACAGGCGGTATTCGCACCAGCGGCCATTGATCTCCACCACCATCTCCTCCTCGGAGACGCGGTCGAAAGGCCATTCGTTGGCGACAACCATCTCTTCCAGCATGTCCAGCGGATTATGCGTCGATGCCTGAGTCTCGATATTCAAGGCCGTCATGCCGTCCCCCTCACTCCCAAATGCCCTGCCGCAGCGCCATCCCCCAGGCGAAGCGGCGGGCCACATATCGGGGTGTCCAGATATCGTGGCCCTGTCGGCGTTGGAACCACCAGGAATACGGTGCCAGCGCCATTTCGCAGGCGCAACCGGATTCCGGTTCCTTGCCGTTTCGTGAAACAAAACCGATCTGATCCCCGGCGATGGCCGGGACCGTGTCAGCCTTCGGAAGCCTTGGAAAGCCTGGCCTCCAGGGCCGCTAGCTTTTCCTCCAGCGCTTCCTGACGGGCCCGCGCCTCGGCGGCGACGGCCTTCACCGCCTCGAACTCTTCCCGGCTGACAACGTCCATCTGGGCCAGGATACGTTCGAACTGCTGGCGAATCTGGCCTTCGACCTCGCCCCGGATGCCGGAGATGGCACCCATGGCCCCGCTGGCAACACGGGCCAGATCATCGAACAGCTTGTTTTCCACCTGCATGGCGGGTCCCCTTCAAAAAAGCGCCGCATTATGGGGATAGGGCCTATCCCTGTCCATGGCGTTAGATACGGGTCCGCCCCGCGCCTTGCCGTCATGATCCCCAACCCTCTATATAGGTCGCGTCTTCCCCGCCGGGGATGGAACGTGACGGGATATCGCATGATTTTGGCCATCCCCTTCCCCGACCTGGACCCTGTGGCGCTGGCCCTGGGTCCGATCTCTATCAAATGGTACGGGCTGGCCTATGCTGCCGGCATCGCCTTTGCGCTCTGGTACTGCGTCCGGCTGGTGCGTAACAGCGGCCTGCGCCCGACCGAGGATGATCTGGGCGATTTCGTTGTCTGGGCGGCGGGCGGTATCCTGATCGGCGGACGGCTGTTCTCCATCCTGTTCTATAATCTCGGCACCTATATCAATGACCCGCTGGAGGCGCTGCGCGTCTGGCATGGGGGCATGTCGTTCCATGGCGGCCTGACCGGGGTCATCGCCGCGATCCTGCTGTTCTCCTGGCGGCGTGGCTTCTCGCCCTTCGCGCTGGGCGACCTTGTGGCCTGTGCGGCACCGGTGGGGCTGCTGCTGGGCCGGCTGGCGAATTTCGTGAATGCGGAACTGTGGGGGCGGCCCACGGATGTGCCCTGGGCCATGATC
>JAEMSB010000356.1 GCA_016463045.1 Niveispirillum sp. | reverse complement strand
GGCCAGCCCCGGCCTGCGCATCCGGCAGCTTGTCAGCTCTGGTATCGTGCATCCACCGCCGGAAGGGTTTGGCGTCAGCGTCATGGAACGGCTGGCCGGGCGGCGGGAAAGCCTGTTCGACCGGCTGACCCTGTCCATGGAGCCGATGGATGCGGATGGCAGCCGCCTGCTGGCCAAGCGCAATTACCTGACCCTGACGGGCCAGGACAATGGCGACCTTCTGGCCGAATGGCATATTGAGGGCCGTGACGATCCCTGGACCGTAACCGTCGCCTGATCACGCCTTGACGACCAGCGCAATCCAGCCGGGAACCGGCTGTCCCCGGTCGATACGGGTGCTGTGAGGGGCCAGATGCGTCAGGGTCAGGCCGGCCGCCGCCACCGCATCCTTTATATGTGTCTCTCCATGGGCAAAGCGCCGGCCCTCATGCAGCTGGAACCCCGGCCCATCGCTGCGTTCGCAGGTGAAGGCGAAGCGGCCACCGGAAACCAGTGTTGTGGCAGCGGCCTCCATCACCGGCGCCAGATCACCGATATAGACAAGCACATCCGCCGCCAGAACCAGATCGAACGCCCCTGGCCGCTCCGCCATGGACCCCACCAGTTCCCCCACCCACAGGGCGTCATAGACATCCCGCGTGCGCGCCTTCTCCACCATGCGGGGTGACAGGTCGAACCCCGCCAGATACGAGGCCATGTCCCGGACCGCAACGCCGGCCAGACCGGTGCCGCAGCCGGCATCCAGCACACGAATGCCCGTCATCCCCCCCTGATCCAGCAGCAATTGCCGCAGGGCCTGCGGCGCATCGTAGCGCAGCTTGCCCACCAGCTCGCGGTCGAACCGGTCGGCATAGGTATCGAACAGCGCGCGGACGAAGGCCGGCGGCAGGCTGGTCTGCGCCCCGGCCCCGGCCAGCCCGGCCAGCAGCGGGGTGGCGCCGGCGGGGTCGGCCTCATCCATGTCCAATGCATCTTGCCAGGCCTTAGCCGCCTTTTCCGGCTCCCCCAGATGCAGCCAGGCCTTGCCCAGCGCCACCCAGCCGAACGGCTGTGCCGGGTCTGCGGGATGGGCCTGACGCAGGGCGGCATCCAGCATCTCCACGGCAGCCAGTGCCTCATCGGCATCGGTCATGATGGCGGCGGTCGCGATGGTGATGTCGAGATCACCCTTGGCCAGGAACCGGGCCTCGCGCGCATGGCCAAGGGCGGCATCACGGTCGCCGCCATCCAGCAGCAGGCGGGCCATCCGCACCTGTCCCACGGCATCGTCGGGCCGCCGGGTCAGCAGGTCGCGGCAGTGGGAAAGCGCGTCCTCCCTACGGCTTGCGGCCATCAGGGCGGTCACCAGGGCGCGGCGCCATGGAATGTGGTCTGGATCGGCAGCCAGGGCGCGCGACAGGGCGTCCGCCGCCTCCACCGCCTGACCGTCCTCCAGCAAAAGCTCCCCCAGCAGGCCCGCCGCCTCATGCGAATGGTCCTGCCGCAATAGGGCGATGGCCTCGGGACGATCCTGGGCATGCAGCAATTCGTAGGCGCGGGCGACGGTATCCGACATGGCGAATCCTGGGACGGGCAAGGCGAGACGAAACCTGTTCACCCGCCCTATAGCATGTCCGATGGCGGCTTACAGGGCCGTTCCAGGCCCCATTTTCTTTGATCTGTGACAAAGACGCATCAATCAGGACGATTCTTTGTTGACCCAATGCGTCAGTTCTGGGATTGGTATGCGGTCGGCGCATGAAGCCGGTGACTTTGAGGGAGCGACCACCGCATTCCAGTAACGGTGGTCTGATTGCACGGCCCGCACGCAAGCGGGATTAACCGGCGGGGCAACCCGTCACGGAAGACCGGAACCAGAGGGGACGATTGAGATGACGATGCGCCAATCCCGCGTTGCCACCCGCTCCCGCCCGGACTCCCGCCTGCTCTTTGCGTTTACCTTCCTGATCGCTCTGATGATCCTGGCCATTCCGGCCCGCGCCGGTTGCCTGGACCACATCGTCGATGCGGAAAGGGAATTCAATATCCCCAAGGGTATCCTGCTGGCCGTTTCGCTGGTTGAAAGCGGCGGTGGCGGCACGCCCAGCCCGTTCATCATGAATGTGCGTGGCCGCGTGATGTTCCCGCGGACGGAGGCGGAGGCCGCCACCTATCTGCGCGACAATCAGGGTAACCTGCGTGGCAATGTCTATGCCGGCTGCATGCAGCTTTCGCTGGCCCATCACAAGCAGGCCTTCCGCCCGGTCGAAAAGATCGTGAACCCGGAAGCCAATGTGCGCTACGCCGCCAAGTATCTGGTCAGCCTGCGCCGTGAAACCGGCAGCTGGGCTGCCGCCGTCACCCGCTATAACGGGTCGTCGGGCGTCAAGGCTGCTTCCTACCAGTGCAAGATCAAGAATCAGCTGGTCAGCCTGGGTGCTCAGGGCAGCGCTGAACTGATCAGCACCACGGGCAAGTGCGATGTCAGCGATCCGCCGGCGGTGGGTCCACGCACCCGCAGGGCGTTTGAAAAGCACGACGAGAACACGCCCATCGGCTGATCCGGCAGTACCCTTGCTTACGGGTCTGGTGCTAATCTTTAAAATAAAATCAAGGTCGTTGCCCATGTCAGCCATGTGAAGGCTCGACTGGTACAGCCTGCATGTTTGGCGCACGCATGATGGCCTCCATCACGGTCGCCGAAACCGCTTCCCCATGCCACGCCTTTCCACATTACCGCCCACTGCCCGCGCCATTCTGGCGATGATTGCCGCCGTCACGCTGTTCAGCGCCATGAATGCGAGCATCAAATGGCTGGGTGGACGCTACCCGATCAGCCAGATCATATTTTTCCGGGCTGTGTTCGCCATGGTGGTTCTGCTGCCACTGATCTGGCGGGCCGGCGGGTGGTCGTCGCTGCGCACGAAGCGACCGCTGGGCCACATGGCCCGCAGTATCATCGGCGTCATATCCATGACCTGCGGCTTCTCGGCCATCACCTATCTGCCGCTGGCCAATGCCTCGGCCTTGGCCTTTACGGCCCCGTTGTGGACGACGACGCTTGGCGTTCTGGTGCTGGGGGAAAAGGTGCGGTGGCGTCGGACCCTGGCCCTGATCGTCGGTTTTTCCGGCGTGCTGATCATGGTGCGCCCCGATGCAACGCTGATTCAGGGTATCATGACGGGCGGCACACAGGCCATTGGCAGCCTGTTCGGCCTTGCCTCTTCCTTTTTGGCCGCCTGTGCCATGATTTCTGTGCGGCGCCTTTCCTCCACTGAACCCAGCACCAGCATCGTGTTCTATTTCATGGCGACCGGCATCATCGTGGCGGGTATCGCCATGTTAAGGGATTTCGTGATGCCGACGCCGCATGATGCCGCCATGCTGATCCTGTTGGGCATTATTGGCGGGCTGGCCCAGGTGCTGCTGACCACCGCCTATCGTGGGGCGCCCGTGGCGGTTATCGCGCCTTTCGATTACACTGCCATGCTGTGGGCAACCGGCTATGGCTTCCTGATCTGGGGTGAGGTTCCGCACCCGGCAGTGGCGGTTGGGGCCTTGATCGTGATCGCCAGCGGCGTCTACATCACGGTTCGCGAAACCCGCCTGGGCGTGACCAATCCCGTCAAGGCACAGACGATCACGAAGAACGCCTGAGATGAATTACCGCCACGCCTTCCATGCCGGCAACGCCGCCGATGTGATGAAGCATGCCGTCCTCGCCTGGGTGCTGGACCGGCTGCGGACCAAGGATGCGCCTTTCTTCGTACTGGATACCCATGCCGGTATCGGTCGTTACGACCTGGATGACCAGGCCGCGACCCGCACCGGCGAGGCGCTGCGCGGTATCCGCCGTGTATTGGCCGATGGCGGCGCCGACCGGTTGCCAGAGGCGGCAAAGCCCTATCTCGACCTGCTGAACCGGCTGAATGACAGCGTGTCGCCGATCCGCACCTATCCCGGTTCCCCCCTGATCACCCGCATGATGATGCGCGAACAGGACCGGCTGCTGCTGGCCGAACTGCATGCCGAGGATGTGCAGACGCTGCGGAACCTGTTCCGGGGTGATGCGCAGGTGGCGGTGCATCACATGGATGGGTGGCTGTCGCTGAAGGCGCATCTGCCGCCCAAGGAACGGCGCGGTCTGGTCATCATCGACCCGCCATTCGAGGCACCGGACGAATATGAGCGGATGGTGGCGGCCCTGGCCCTGGCACATCGCCGCTGGGCCACGGGACAATATCTGCTCTGGTACCCGGTGAAGGACCGGGCTGCCGTCTGGAAGCTGCATCAGATGCTGGAGGATACCGGCATTCCCAAGATGCTGGCCGCCGAACTTTGCTGGTCCGACGACGACCGGTCCGGCCGCCTGAACGGCTCTGGACTGATCCTGGTGAACCCGCCCTGGAAGACGCAAGAAGCCCTGTCCGAATTGCTGCCGGCACTTGGCACGGCGCTGGCGGCGGGCACCGGTCCTACCGGTTGCCGCTGGATCCGCGATGAAAGTGGAAAAACGGCGTGAGTGCCGGTTCACTCTCTTCATCTTTTGGTCATTGATCGCGTCTTGCAGGCGCCCGCCGCATCGGTCACAGTGCGGAAGCGTTTACCGCACCCGATGGTATGAAGCCTTTTGGACAGGTCGGGTGACGGCGTTCTTGTGTGACGGGGGAGAGATGGGAATGGTGCAGACGCCGCGACGGCCCTTCATGGCGGAAATCCAGATGGCCAAGAGGGCGCCAAACCGTGGCGGTGAGGTGGCAGCCGCAGGCCCCGCCCTTCCCCCGCCCCCGCCGGCACCTGTCCATGTCGAAATGGACAATAGCGAGGTGATGGCGGCCATCGGCGCCCTGGGCGCCAAGCTGGACCGGTTCCTGACCGTCGATCATACCCAGATCGAAAAAATCCAGATCGAAATCTCCGATATCGCAGGCCGCATCAAGGCCACGAAGGTGGAGATGGCAGCGCTGCGTCACCCGCTGTCCAACCAGGATACGTTCATGGAGGCCAGCGAACAGCTGTCCGCCGTGGTGCGCTCCACTGAAACCGCAACGAACAGCATCATCTCCGCCGCCGAGGAGATTGAGGATATCGTCAACGAGGTGCGGTCGCAGTTGCCCGAAGGCTATCAGAACAGCCGCCTGAAGGATTTGAACGACGTCACGCTGCGTATCTTCGAAGCCTGTAACTTCCAGGATCTCACCGGTCAGCGCATCAGCAAGGTGATG
>JAEMSB010000018.1 GCA_016463045.1 Niveispirillum sp. | reverse complement strand
GTGCCAGACAGGGCGGCGGCGGGCGCCGCCCTGCGCAGCCTCGGTATTGAGGTGGAATGGCGGCAGGCACCGGTCGCCGTGGACGTAAAGGCTATCCGGGAACGGTTGGGACTGACCCAGGCCAGTTTCGCCGCGCGCTTTGGTCTGGAATTGGACAGCGTGCGCAACTGGGAACAAGGCCGTTACAGCCCCGACCCCATCGCCCGTACGCTGTTGAAAGTGATTGAGCAATCGCCGGAAGCTGTGGACAAGGCGGTGGCAGCGTAAGGAACCGATATTGAGGGCTAGGCGGCTAGAGGGGGTCTTGTCAGCCCCAACCACGGTCGGTGGTGAAGCCGATCAAGGCCCGCATGTTCAACTTTATGGCCGTAAACTTAAATATACCTGTGGATCACTGATCCTTATTAAACTTTACGACCGCCTCCCTCACTTCGGCGCCAGGTACCGCACCGGGTGACTGTCGCGCAGATTATCGACCCAGCCGGTGACGTGCGGGGCGACGAGGTGGCGGCTGGTGGCGAAGGTGATGGGCATCAGGGCGGCGTCGGACAGCAGCAAGCCCTCGGCCCGCTGCAACGCCTGGGCAAAATCGGCACGGCTGGCGGCACTGTCGGCGACGGCCATGGCCGCGTCGAAGTCGGGGTTCTGATAGCCGTTACCATTGCGCTGTTCTCGGCTGCGCATGATTTCCAGGTACTTCTCCGGGAAGACCCAGAACCATTCGCGCAGCATCAGGTCGGGATAGGAACCATCCCGCATCCGGCCAAGGACCACCTTGGATTCCTGGTTCTCCAGCAATGTCTTCACGCCCAGCACCGATTGCCAGCGGGCGGCGATGGCGACGGCCATCTGTTTGTTCGCCTCCTTCGTCGCATAGAGCAGCGTCAGCGTAAGGGGCCGGTCGGGCCCGTAACCCGCCTGGGCAAAGAGTTCGCGGGCCAGCGCGTCGCGCGCATCCTGTGTCCAGGCGGCCTGGGCCGGCAGGGCCGGCGCATAATCGGGCAGGCCCGGTGGCACGAAGGTAAAGGCCGGCTCTCCATCGCGCAGGATACGCCGGGCAATCCCCTCCCGGTCGATGGTCAGCGACAGCGCCAGACGCAGGGCGCGGTTCGATTTCCAGGGCTCCCGCCGCAGATTGGGCGCGATGAAATTGATGCCCGCACGCGGGGCCAGACGGAACTCGGCGGGCAGGTTCTCGCGCACCCAGTCGATCTGGCTGGGGGGCACTGTCTCGGTTATATCCAACTCACCCGCCCGGAACCGGCGCAACTCTGCCTGCGTATCCTCGGTCGCATAGAACCGCACCCGGTCATAGGCGACCCCGGCGGCACCATGGAAATGCGGATTGCGGGCCACGGTCACATGCGACTGCGGCACCTGTTCCACCAGCATGTAGGCGCCGTTGGAGATAAGGTTTCCGGCACGCGCAAACCCATCGCCATATTTCTCCACACTGGGCCGGTGCACGGGATATGTCGCGCGGTGATAGAGATAATCGGTGAAGTTGGGCTTCGGCGCCTTCAATCGAACCTGCAAGGTGCGGTCATCCAGCGCCACCACGCCCAGACTGTCGGGCGGAATCCTGCCCGCCGCAATCTCCTCGGCATTCTGGACCGGATAGAGGAAATCCGCGAAAAGCGGGCGGGTAGCCGGGTCCACGGCGCGACGCCAGGACCAGACGAAATCCGCCGCCGTGACGGCGCTGCCATCTGACCAGCGGCCATCGGCGCGCAGGTGGAAAGTATAGGTCAGCCCATCCTCGCTGATGGTCCAGCGCTCCGCCGCCCCCGGCACCATGCGGCCCGCCGCATCCGGCGTCAGCAGCCCTTCGAACAGGGATGTCAGGATGCGGCTGTCCCCGGCGCCCACGGCCCGGTGCGGGTCCAGGCTTTCACTGTCAGGGCCATTGCCGACACGCAGCATCGTTTCCGCTGCCACAGGCAGGGCGCAGAACAGGCAGAACAGCAAAGTCAGAAGGCGTCGCAGCATCGTCGGCCCCTGGTTCACACTTGCACCGGTCGGGAAACCGGCGGGCAGAGTGACCTCTATGGTCTGCAATGTCGAGTGTGCGCTGCGGTGAAAGATTTATGACTGTACGATCAGGCGCCAGACATCGACCAAAGCCACCCGCCCGCGCAGGGAGAAGGCGCCGATGGGGGCCAGCGGCATGTCGATGGTGCAATTGCCGGCGGCCCGGACGGTATCGTCGCTGACCAGCACGACATAGCATTCATCGCCCATCATCTCCCCGCCCAGCGCCTCCAGACGGGCTGCCGTATTCACCGTGTCGCCAACGATGGTGTAATTGATGCGGGTCGCAGCGCCGATATTGCCGACAATCACGGGGCCGGAATGCACACCGACGCGCAGGCAGACGGGCGGACGCCCGGCGGCGCGGGCCTCGTCTGCTTCCTCCGCCACCACGCTGGCGATGGCGTGGGCGGCACGCAGGGCGCGGGCGGCATGGTCGGGCTGTTCATCGGGCGCGCCCCAGAAGGCCATGACGGCATCGCCGATGAACTTATCTACGGTCCCGCCCTCCGCCTCGATACAGGCGGCGATGCGGGTGAAATGCCGGTTCAGCCAGTCCGCCGTCTCCTGTGGCGACATCTTCTCCGCCATGGCGGAGAAACCCTTGATGTCGGTGAACAGGACCGTCACCTCCCGTTCCTCAGACGGGATCTCGGCCTGGGCGCCATCACGGCGGATCAGGCGCAGGACCAGCGATTTCGGTACATAGGTCTCAAACCAGCGCAGGCCGCTGATCATGGCGTTGAAGGCGGCGGCGGCGTCCGCCACCTCCCGGAACCGGCTGTCGGGCAGGCGCGGCACATTCTGGAAATCCAGGTCGCGCAGGGCGACGGCGGCCCCGGACAGCAGGCGGATGCGCCGGCTGATCATCTTGCCCACGATCATGGCGGCCAGAACCGACCCGATCAGGATGCTGAACCCGACAATCAGCAGATGCTGGAACCGTTCAATCTCACGGTCCATATCCTCTTCCCGCATCACCGCGACCAGGGTGAAGGGATGCTCGCCATAATCGGAGATGGAGCGCAGCAGGTAGAAATAGGAGACGCCATCCACCTCGGCCTGCCGGAACTGCACATCGCTGCGCCGTTCATGCACGCGGGTATCGACCTTCTTGCCTTCGTTCCATTTCGCCAGCTTGGTCCCCACCCCATCCGGTCCGATGACAGACCAGATAGCGGCGGCGATGGGGTCGCCCACTTCCTCCAGGGTTGGCAGGGGCGGACGGCCCGTGACCTTGGAGAAGTCGAACTTGCGTTCCGCCAACGCTGGGTGGGCCAGGACATAATGATCATCAAACAGGATGAATGCGGAGATATCGTTTTCCATGCCCTTGTCGGCATCCCGCAGGAAGCGCGACAGGCCGTTGAAGCCCACGACCGACGCGACGGCACCGATGAACTGCCCATCCTTGCGCAGCGGGCCCTGCACCGGCATCACGGTGGTGGCGATCTCGTCGGCCCAGATCGGGTCCAGCCAATGCGGCGACCCGGTCTTCAGAACATCAGCCAGGATTTCCGCCGCGTCCGCCGGCTTGTCCATGGAAAAGGCCGATTCGGTGTTCACCATACGGGTGGCGCCCAGCAGCCTGCCATCTTCCGCCCGCAGCACGCCGATACCCGCCACCTGCGGCGTGGCGGCCAGCGCCCCGCGCGTCAGCGTCTCAATCCGGTCCTGATCCTGGATCGACACCTGCCCCATGGCCAGAAGGCTGGTCAGGTAATCTACCTGATTGCGGGCCGGGTCCAACTGGGCGCGCACCCGCGCCTCCACCATGTTCATGGCCAGTTCGGCCTTATCGGCCAGCAGGTTGTAGGTGTTGCGGCCCGATGTCTGTACGCCCAGCCAGAAGACGCTGGCCACCGCTACCAGCATCAGCCCGCCGAAACCCAGCGTCAGGACAAGGGTAATGGGCAAGCGCCAGCGGCCTTTATGGGCTGTCGTCTCTTCACATCCGGGCAGGGTCAGCATGGTCTTCATGGGCGCGGACGGTACAGGAGAGGGGGTAGGCCGGCAACAACCGGCCCTGTCTCAGCCTTCGATAATGGTCTTTATCCAAAGGCCGGGTCTTGGTTCCGTGCCCGGCGGGATGTTGTTCAGCACGCGGAACCGTTCCTCGGCATAATCCCTGATAGGCATAGCGGCCACGAAATCCGCCACTTTCTGGCCCGGCTTCACCTGCACCACCTTGATACGATAGGGCTTCAGCCCCGCTTTCTCCGCGGCGGTCAGGCGGCGGAAACCCTGGGCCGTGGACAGGAACCCGGCATCCAGACGGCCCGCCTGGTCCAGCCCCGCCGTGAACAGGAAGCGGTAGTAGCTGCCATTGGTGCCGGCGACGGCCACCAGCCGCGCGAAGACGGGGCCATCCTTGCCGGACAGGCGGGTGATGGCGGTAGCGGCCGGCATGCCGTCAATGGTCAGGGACCGCAGGTCGGACAAAGGCGCCCCCTTGGCCCAGACGCTGACAATATGGTCGCCGGCACTGAAGGCACCCTGGGCCGGCGCCTCGGTAAACACCATCTGTGCGCCGTCCGGGCCGATGCCCAGCACAGCCTTGTCGCTGTTCAGCAGCCGGAAGCCGTTTGGCACCTCGAACCGCAGGCCAAGTCCCGGATGGGCGAAGACGCGTCCCCGGACGAAGCCATGATCGGGGCTGTCGCCATAGATCATGCCGTCGATGGCCTGCATATATTCATCCTGCCGGACCAGATAGCTGGCACCCGGCGTGACATTGGCCGCTGCCGCCGCCCGCTCGGCCCGGTCGCCCGTGGGCGGATGGGTCTGGAGATAGGAGAACTGGTCGGCCTTGCCCGCCTGCCCGGCCAGCAGCGCCTCCAGCTGTGCATGCCGGCCCATGGAGGATAGGAAGCCCGCCATTTCGCGCGGGTCATATCCCGCCGCCGTCATATAGCGGATGCCCAGATTGTCGGCTTGCAGCTCCTGCCCGCGGGAGAAGCTGGCCAGGGCCGCCTGCGCCCCCTGCTGCGCCATCTGGCCCACCTGCTGCCCCAGGAAGATGCCGGCCAGCGCCGCCCCACCCTGCGCCAGCACGCCGCGCCCATAGCGGTCGGCGGAATGCCGGGCGGTAACATGGCCGATCTCGTGCCCGACCACACCCGCCAGTTCCGCCTCGCTGTTGGCCAGCGCCATCAGACCCCGGCTGACATAGACATAGCCGCCGGGCAGGGCGAAGGCGTTGATGATGGGGCTATCCAGCACCGTGAAAGTGTAGCGGGTGCCTGGAATTTCCGTCTTGGCCGCCAGCTGCTGTCCCAACCGGTCGACATAGGCCTGAACCTTGGCATCGGCGTATTTGCCGCCAAATTCCTTCAGCATCTCCGGATGCTGCTGCGCGCCAATGGCCGCTTCCTTTTCCGGCGGCATCAGGCCCGTCATCTGCCGGTCACCCGTGACGGGGTTGGTCGAACAGGCCGCCAGATAAAGCGGCAGCAGCAGGGGCAGAAGCAGTTTCGGGGCGCGGCGGGCCATGGCGGTTTCTTTCCCGGTCGGTCGGTTCAACAACCCTTATGCCAAAGGGCGGGCCGGCGTGGGAAGTCATCCGGTTGGCGAAACCGGCTCAGCCTTTCGCGCGACTCAGCTCCAAAGTCATGAATTCCAGACGCCGTGCCACGTCGCGCAGCATGGGCAGGGCAATGCGGGGAAACTCCTCCATCAACCGGAAAAAGGCATCGCGCCCGATGCGCAGGGTGGCGACATCGCCGACAGCAAAGGCCGTGGCCATGCGTGGCCGGTCGCACAGGATCGACACCTCACCGATGATGCCGCTACCGGTGAAGGTACCCAGGTCGATAGGGCCGGATTGGGTGTCGATCACCATATCCACCCTGCCCTCCAGGATGACATAGGCGGCGTCCGACGCCTCGTCCTGGCGGAACAGGGCGTCGCCGTCACGAAAGCAGGCGGGTTCGCTGGTGAAGGCCAGCAGCTTCAGCTGCGCCGTCTCCACATCCTTGAACAGGGGCAGGCGCCGAAGCGCCTCGACCTGCGCGGTCAGGCTGGCGATCAATCTTCCCTCCCTGTGGCGCCGGTTTATGATGGGGCGCCTTGTTATATAAGTGGTGCCGCAACCGCCCCCCTCTGTCCAGCCCTACCCCACCATGACCCTTGTCCAATATCCGCAACCGATCCTGTTCCGGGCGCAGCCGATGCGACCGGGCGACGTGTCCGCACGGCTGGACCAGGCGGAAATGCTGACACGGGAAGGGGCAGTGATGCTGGCCTGGGGTGGCCTGCCCCTCACCATAACGCCGCCGCCCGGCGTGACACTGACGCCGCTGCCGGGCGCGCAGGAAAGCGCGGAGGTGCCGGGCCTGATGCTGGATGCCGACGGCCATGTGGCCAACCAATCGTGGAAGAAACGGCGGGCGGCAGCTCTGCTGGCCCTGTTCGCTGGCATGCGGCCCCGCCTGATCATGCTGGATGGCGCGCCCAGCCTGTTCCGTTTCGAACTGCGCCCCCTGCTGGAAATGGCCCGCCGCCGCGATCCGGCGCCGGCGGTCAGGGTCTGGCCGGCGGGTGCGGTGATCGGGCTGGAACTGGCGGGTTTGGTGGGGCGTTAAACCGCCCCCTCCGGATGGAACATGTATCCCGTCCCCCGGATGGTGCGGATATAGCCGGGATGGTTGGGATTGACCTCGATCTTCTTGCGCAGGCGGGTGATACGCACATCGATGGCGCGGTCGAACGGTTCCGCCTTGCGCGTATGGGCCAGTTGCAGCAGCTCATCACGGCTCAGCACCTGATTGGGCCGCTGCACCATGACCGACAGAAGATCGAATTCCATGGCCGTCAGGTCCACGACGCGGCCATCGGGTTCATGCACCAGCACCCTGTCATCCCGTTTTAGCAGCCAGGGGCCGAACCGGATATGCAGATCACCGGCGGGCAGCGGTGGAACCGCCCGGACCATGCGGCGCAGGACGGCCTTCACCCGCGACAGCAATTCACCCAGGTCGAACGGCTTGCAGACATAATCATCGGCACCCAGATCCAGCCCGGCGCTGCGGTCCCGCGGGCTGGTGGCGCCCGTCACGATGATGATGGGCGGGCAATCGGCGCCGCGTTCACGCAGCCATTGCATGATCGTGTAGCCATGATCATCCGGCAGCCCGATATCCAGGATCACCAGATCGGGCGTGCCTGCCGCCATCTGGGCGCGGAAACTGGCCCCGTCGGGGGCCGCCAGGATGGTAAAGCCCTGACCGGACAGGAACTCGGTCAGCATGCCCCGTAAGTCGCTGTCATCCTCAACAATGGCGATCGTCTGCGCGCCCATGGACGTACCGATGAAAATGGTTAACGGGATGCAGTAAGGGCAAAATCCTGCTGCCGTCAACGAGTATACGATTCCGGCCTCAGAAAGCAGAACGGCCCGCCTTTTGAGGGCGGGCCGTTGCGATGATCGGGGGCTGCCGGACGTGATCAGGCCGGCGGCAGGGTCAGGCACTTCTGCCCGGCCTTGGACAGTTGCGCACAGGCGCGGCGCGCCGTCTTTTCATCCAGGCCAGTCAGGCGGGCGCGGTACAGGGTGCCCTTGGCCGTGGAGACTTCCATCAGGTGCGGCGTGGCGCTGTCCAGAAGGGTACCCGCCTTCTGCGTGGCCTGGTTCACGGCCCGCTGGCTCTGCATCTTGTCATTATAGGCCCCGACCTGGATGGCCCAGCCGCCATTGGCCCGCGATGCCGGCACGCTGGCGACCGCCGGGGCGGCATTGGCGGTGCCGACAATGCTGTCGGACACGGCGGCCACCACAGCCTCCGGCGCCGTCGGCTTCGCGCGGGTCTTGCCCTTGGTGGGCTTGGACTGGTTGCTGGCCACCAGCATGGGCGCGCCACGCTTGCCGGTGAAGGCATCGTCCAGAAGGTCGGCCATATGGTTGTCGCGCCAGGTACCGGTCTGGCCCCCGAACACAACGCCGATCAGGCGGCGGCCATTGCGCTCTGCCGAGGCGGCGAGATTGAAGCCGGACGCCCGGATATAACCGGTCTTCAGACCGTCCATGCCGTCATACCGGCTCATCAGCCGGTTATGGTTGCGATGGACAGCACCCTTATAGGTGAAGGAAGACGCGGAGAAGTACGGGTAGTACTTGGCGTGATCATAGATCAGGCTCTGCGCCAGCCGCGCGAAATCACGGGCCGTGGACAGCTGACCGGCATTGGGAAGGCCCGAGGCATTGCGAAAGGTGGTGCGGGTCATGCCCAACTGGCGCGCGCGGTCGGTCATCATGCGGGCGAAATTCGCCTCGCTGCCGCCCAGCGCCTCCGCCAGGACCACGGCGCAGTCATTGGCCGACTTGGTCACCAGCGCCTGGATACATTGTTCGGTGGTCACGCTGTCGCCCGGCTGCAGACCCAGCTTGCTGGGCTCCATATTGGAGGCATGGCGGGAAACGGCCAGCGGCTGGTTCAGGCGGATCTTGCCGGCATCCAGCGCATCGAAGACCAGATGCAGGGTCATCATCTTGGTCATGGAGGCCGGGAAATTACGGGTATCGGCGCTGGCTTCATGCAGCACCTCCCCCGTCTTGGCGTCAATGACGATGGAGGCATATTTGGCGAGTGCCGCGACGGGGGTGGTAATACTGACCAGGGCCGCAAGGGCGACGGCGGTCACCATTTTGCGGGAACGGTCCGTGGAACGCCGCCATACCGTCGTGAATCCCATGCCCCAATCCCCCTGCACGCCGTCTGATGTCTCGCTTTCCCGCCAAGCTAAAGGCGATGATTATCAATGTCTAGCGGGAAGTCGTTAAGAAACGCCTTCACATCTGCCAAATCACGGCCTCATTTCAAAGACCTATACAGAGGACATACCCGCTTAGGATTGCTTCAGGCCTTGGCACTGGGGCGGTCGGCAATGCTGGCCAGCCAGCGCTGGATATTGGGCATCGCCTCCAGCGTGATCGCGCAAAGACGCGGAAAGAAGGTCAGGGTCGTATAGGCGGTGATGTCGGCGATGGTGAAACGGTCACCCGCGATGAATTCCGTCTGCCCCAAATCCTTGTCCAGCCGCACCAGACGCTTCTCCGCCTGCGGCTTCTGCGCCTCGGCATAGGCGGGCACCTGACATTCCAGGGCAGCCATCTTGGGATGGGTGTGGCGGAAAACGCCGGCCAGGGGCAACAGCAGTTCGAATTCCATCCGCCGCTGCCACATCTCAATCAGGGCGCGTTCCTTGGCATCGCGTCCCATCAGGTTGGGTTCGGGATAAAGTTCCTCCAGATACCGGCAGATGGCGACGCTTTCGGAAATGACGGTACCATCCTCCAATTCTAGGGCCGGAACCCGGCCACTGGGCACCCGTGCGCGGTAATCGGGCGACAGATGTTCCCCCTTGCCGATGGTCACCAGCTGGCGTGGAATTTCCACCCCCTTTTCCGCCAGGAACATGCGCACGCGGCGTGGCGTTGGGGCGATCGCGTCATCATAGAGCAGCATGGCATCCTCCCGTTGTTATGACTTCAGCTCACAATGCAGGGTTCAAAGCCGGCAATCCATGGCGTCAATGTGGCAAGTGCTTCGGAATCCGGCGAAAGCGGGGTGATTTCGTGACTTCCGCATCAAGGCGGGAACCAAGGCTTTTCCTCGTTGTTTTTCCCTCGAAGCCGCCCGGGATGGGACGGCACGACATTCATCGGAGGGATATCATGTCGAAGATCAAGTTCGTTCTGGCCACCACCGCCGCCATCATCGCTTTCCCGGTTCTGGCCCATGCCGCCAAGACCGACAAGGGCTTGCAGAACCTGTCCGGCGTGGGCCAGGAAGCGGTCGCCATGTATGACAAGCTGCAGGGCTCCAAGGCCCTGGCCATCGCCGATGACGGCGCCGTCGGCTATGCCTCTGGCGTTGACAGCGGTGAGGCCCGAATCGCCGCCCTGGCCCGGTGCGCTGAGGTGACGCGTGAGACCTGCCGCGTGATCTCCGTCGATGGTCAGGCCGTGGCCGGCGGCAGCACGCTGGGCGAACTGGCCCGTAACCACACCGACGCCGCCGACCTGCGCGGCGAGGTGGTGGCTGACTATGAAAAGGCCGCCGGTGCCAAGGCGCTGGCCATGTCGGATGACGGCGCCTTCGGCTGGGTGGTTCGCGATAGCGAGGAACAGGCCCGTGCCGACGCCCTGATCCAGTGCGAGGCGAGCGGCACCAACTGTTCCATCCAGGCGTCTTCTGCCGGTACCACCGCCGTGCAGTAAACCGATCCAGTGATGGACAAATCGTGGCCGGGCGGGGATCACCCCGCCCGGCCCTGTTTATTTTTGGCGTCCCGCGCGCTAAGCCTTTCTCAGCAAACGGGGCGGCAAGCCCCGGCCAGAGATAAGCAAAGGGGACAAGCCATGCGGCGCATCGGTGTGATCGGGGCCGGGGCCTGGGGAACGGCGCTGGCCATGGCGGCGGCCCGCGCCGGGGCCGAGGTCGTGTTGCAGGCACGGGAAACCGACGTGGTCGAAAGCGTGAATGCGCGGCATGAGAACGGCCTGTTCCTGCCGGGCATCCCGCTTGACCCCGCCATCCGCGCCACCGCGTCCATGCGTGAGGCGGCGGATGCCGATGCCCTGCTGCTGGTCACCCCGGCACAGCATCTGCGCACCGCCTGCCGGGCGTTGAAGCCGGACCTGAAGCCGGGCGTGCCCGTCATCATCTGCGCTAAGGGGATCGAGATCGACACCGGCAGCCTGATGAGCGAGGCAGCGGAGGCCGAGCTGGGCAGCCAGCCCGTAGCCGTGCTGTCCGGCCCCACCTTCGCGGCAGAGGTGGCCAAGGGCCTGCCCACCGCCGTAACGCTGGCCATTCGGGACGAGGCGCTGGGCCGTCGCCTGCTGGCGGCCCTGGGTGGGCGCACCTTCCGCCCCTATCTGTCGGATGATCTGGTAGGGGCACAGGTAGGCGGGGCCGTGAAGAATGTGCTGGCCATCGCCTGCGGTGTCGTCCATGGCCGCAACCTGGGCGACAATGCGCGCGCCGCCCTGATCACGCGCGGTCTGGCAGAAATCGCCCGGCTGGGCGCGCGGCTGGGTGCCAGGGCCGAAACCCTGATGGGCCTGTCGGGCCTGGGCGACCTGACCCTGACCTGTTCGTCCCTGCAATCCCGCAACATGTCACTGGGTGCGGCCCTGGGTCAGGGGCGCAGCCTGGAAGAAGTGCTGGGCGAGCGGCGATCGGTGGCCGAAGGCGTCTATACTGCCCGCGCCGTCACGAAGCTGGCGGCGGAAAAGGGCGTGGACATGCCGCTCTGTCAGGCCGTGGATGCCCTGCTGAACCATGGCGCCGACCTGGACGCCATCATCGACGCCCTGATGACGCGGCCCTTCAAGACGGAAACGGTTTAAGGGAAAGCGGGGCGGCCCAACCGGACCGCCCCACCCCACTACGGCTTAGTGCCGGAAATGGCGCATGCCGGTGAAGACCATGGCCAGCCCACGCTCGTCAGCAGCGGCAATTACCTCTGCATCGCGCATCGACCCGCCCGGCTGGATCACCGCCGTCACGCCGGCATCGGCGGCGGCCAGCAGGCCATCGGCAAACGGGAAGAAGGCGTCCGACGCCACGACCGAACCCTTGGTTCCCGCCTCTTCCAGACCGGCGGCCTTGGCGGCGTCGGCGGATTTCCAGGCGGCGATGCGGCTGCTGTCCACGCGGCTCATCTGCCCGGCACCGATGCCCACCGTGGCACCTGCCTTGGCATAGACGATGGCGTTCGACTTCACATGCTTGCCCACGCGGAAGGCAAACAGCAGGTCGGCCAGTTCGGCCTCGCTGGGCGCGCGCTTGGTGACGACCTTGAGATCAGCCTGCGCAATGCGGCCATTGTCACGGGTCTGCACCAGATAGCCGCCGGACACACTCTTCACGAACAGGCCAGCCTCCGCCGGGTTCGGCATGGAACCGGTCAGCAGCACGCGCAGGTTCTTCTTGGTGGCCAGGAAGGCCTTCGCCGCCTCGTCCGCGTCCGGCGCGATCACCACTTCGGCGAACAGCTTGGCAATCTGTTCCGCCGTGGCCGCATCCAGGGTGCGATTCATGGCGATGATGCCGCCAAAGGCCGACACGGGGTCACAGGCCAGAGCACGGGTGTAGGCATCCAGCAAGTTGTCGCCCTCGGCCACGCCACAGGGATTGGCATGCTTGATAATGGCGATGGCCGGACGGTCGAATTCCGACACCAGCTCGAACGCCGCATCCGTGTCGTTCAGGTTGTTGTAGGACAGTTCCTTGCCCTGCAGCTGCGTCGCGGTGGCGATGCCGGGGCGCTTGTCGCCGGTGGTGTAGAAGGCCGCCGACTGGTGCGGGTTCTCGCCATAGCGCAGGGTCTGACGCAGTTCGCCGCCGAAGGTCAGGCGCTGGGGATATTCCTGGCCCAGTTGACCCGCGAACCAGCGGGAAATGGCGGCATCATAGGAACCGGTGCGGGCATAGGCCTTGGCCGCCAGGGTGCGGCGGAAGGACAGGGTCGTCTGCCCGTCATTGGCCTCCAACTGACCCAGCAGCTCGGCATAGTCCGAGGCGTCGGTGACCACGGCCACGAAATCATGGTTCTTGGCGGCACCGCGGATCAGGGACGGACCACCGATATCGATATTCTCGATGCAGGTCTCAAAATCCGCGCCCTTGGCCACCGTCGCCTCGAACGGGTACAGGTTCACCACCACCAGATCGATGCCGGGAATGTCGTGGGCGGACATGGCGTCGGTATGGGTGGGGAAGTCACGGCGGGCCAGGATGCCGCCATGGATCTTGGGGTGCAGGGTCTTGACGCGGCCATCCATCATTTCCGGAAAACCGGTATGATCGGACACTTCCGTCACGGCGATCCCGGCATCGGCCAACGCCTTGGCCGAACCGCCCGTCGACAGGATGTGAACGCCACGCGCGGCGAGCGCCTTGCCCAGATCGATCAGACCCGTCTTGTCGGAGACGGAGATGATGGCGCGGCGGATGGGGACGAGATCGATGCTCATGGGTCTTGATCCTGGCGGATGGTACATGGAACAAACGGAACCGGGCCGATCCATCTGGACCGGCCCGGGGATGAGAGTGCACCCGTAGGCGCATTAACTATCTATATCGCTGCCTTCGCGGCGCAGGCCCCATTTCACCAGGGTTTCCCCCGGCTGCGTGGTGCCGCGCAGGACAATCTGGGTGGTCGCCCGTGGATCGGCGCCCTGCCCCAGATAGACGCTGTCGGTGGTTTCGATCTCCGCCCCGCTGGCCCGGAACTTCCACAAGGCACCCGAGGGCAGGCGCAGAAGTAGGGCCGCCTCATCCTCCAGCGTGGCAACACGCACACTTGGATGCAGGTGGAAGCGGACTGCAAATTCATGGCTGGCGGAACCGGTCAACCGGTCCTGGCCGCGCAGATCTTCACCGCTTTCGGCCAGGAACAGGCGGCGGAAATGGATAAGGCTGCCCCGGTCACCATACCCATCGTGATAGGCATCGACCAAGGTGCCGGCATCGCCATCCTGACGGTCTACCTGCACTTTGCCGGGCCGGCGGGACAAGCCGCCCTCATCATTCACACCGCTGGAATTGGTATCGTCGATGGTCAGCGTGGAATGCGCTGCCGTGGCGGCCAGGGCCGCGCGCCATGGCCCTTGATCACCCGGATGCGCCCCGCAATTCACGATCAGGCGTTCACGCCCGATGCTCATCTCGAACGACAGGGTGCCGGCATGGGCATGTTCATCCAGGCCCGGAGCCGGTGGCAGGCCCGTATCCATCAGGATGCATGTGCGGCCTGCCGTAATGCGTTCAAACCCGATATGCGGCGTGGATTTCAGCGGACGGCCCCGCGCATCGGCCTGACCCAGGACAGTGTCGATCAGCACCGCCTCGCCTTCCTGCGCGCCGTTGAACAGGGCAAGGCCCCCATCGCCATGGCGAAAAAAGCGCAGGGTCGGGGTCATGCGGTCGATGGCGTGCTGCACCGCTTCGGGCACATCCTCGCGCCCCGCCCGGTAACAGCCACGGATATCGATCAGGTGACGCAGCACCAGAAGCTGGGCTGCCGGCGAATGTTCGACATGGCCGCCATCGGGCAGCACCTGCTTCGGCAGTTCCCGGTTCAGCAGGGCGCGGGCCCGTTCCGCGGCGCGCGACAGGCCCGACAGGCACAGGCCGCCAAAGACCATGCCCTTCAGCGTGCCCAGCAGGGCCGCACCCTTCAGCCGACCCGGAACCGTATGTTCCAGAAACCGGACCTGACGGGCCAGACTGTCGAACACGCGGGCGCGCAACTGGTCGTCGGCACTGGCCAGGAAGAAATCATGCTGGCCGATCCAGGCCGTGACGCGGGTGGCCAGCACATCGGGTGCCCAGGCCACGGGATGCCAACGCTTCCCGAACATGTCCAGCCAATGGCTGACCAGCACGCGGGCCTGCCGGCGGGCCGCATCGCCGCCGGTAGCGCGCAGATGGCGCAGCCAGTCGAAACCGTGCATTTCCGCCAGCCACGGGGCCGACGCCGTCGGTTCCAGCCAGGGCGGCATCTCGCCCGAAAAACCCTGTCCGGCAAAGCGGAAGCGGTTGTTCAGCAGGTCCTGCCCATGATGGGCATCGCCGGGCCAGGGATCAGGAGGAACCAGCGACAATTGCCTGGGCGCCGGCCCCGACAGGGCCATCATCTGGTACAGGCCGGTCGCGCGGTACCAGCCGCCCGACCCTGGCTTGAACCTTTTATGCGCCATGCCCCCGGCCATGCTGCGCGATCAACCGTTCTGGCCGCGCAGGGCGCGCATATTGGCTTCATAGGCCGACGGCCCGCCGACAAAGGTCGCCGTGCCGGCCACCAGCACGTCGGCACCCGCCGCAATACATTGTTTGGCCGTCTCTATATTCACGCCGCCATCGACCTCCAGGTCGATCTGCCGACCGCCCTGAGCGTCCGACACGGCGTTGATGCGGCGGCGCAGCTCGGAGATTTTTTCCAGCTGGGACGAAATGAAGCTCTGTCCGCCAAAGCCGGGATTGACCGACATGACCAGAACCAGATCCAGATCACCCAGCAGATAATCCACCATCGACAGCGGCGTATGCGGGTTCAGCACGATGCCCGGCTTCTTGCCCAGAGACCGGATCAGTTGCACCGTGCGATGCGGGTGCGCACCGGCCTCGGGATGGAAGCTGATAATGTCCGCCCCGGCATCGGCGAAGGCCTGGATGAAGTTATCGACCGGTGCGATCATCAGATGCACGTCGAAGACCTTGGCCGTGTGCGGGCGCAGGGCCTTCACAACACCGGGGCCGATGGTGATGTTGGGCACGAAATGCCCGTCCATCACATCGATATGGATGTAATCCGCACCGGCGGCGTCGATGGCGCGCACCTCCTCACCCAGGCGGGCAAAGTCGGCGGACAGGATGGACGGGGCGATCTTGACGGGCTTGGTCATCATGGACCCGGTTGGTATCAACATCAGGCCCCGCCGACAAGCCGGGTTCGGCGCATGAAAGGCCGGTTATCGACACATGGCGGTTGGTCAAGGGGCCGGGTAGAGCCATTGCAAACCCTGGATCAGACCCACGGGAAACGTCGTTTCGTGATAGGTGCCTTGGGACACTTCCGATGTGACCTGCAGACCTTGATATTTGCGCGCCCGCAGGCGTTTGGCCATATCCTGCTGATCAGCCACCATATCACGACTTTGATTATAGCGTTTATCGCCGGGCTTGGCCGCCTCGAACGACCCTGTGGTCATATAGACCCTGGCCTTCAGGTCCTTGTGCCTCTTGGCATAATCCGCCTCCAGCGTGCGCAGGGCATAATCCTTGTACCAGATGGACGGGCTGGTCAGGATATAGCTGCTGAAATGCTGCGGCTGGGTGAACAGCACCCACAGGCCGAACAGCCCGCCATAGGACTGCCCCACCAGGGTGCGGCGGGCGGGGTCAATGCGGTAATTCTTCTCCAGCAGCGGCATCGCCTCCTTCACCAGGAAGTCGAGATAGGCCGCAGCCCCGCCCGATGCGCTGGGCAGGTCCGGGTCGGCCCAGGGCGTCAGGTCGCGGCGGCGGCTCGCCATGCCGTCCTCACCTTTGGCTGTGGGCAGCCCGACCAGGATAAACTCCTCCAGCCGTTTCAGATTATGGGCCAGCCGCGTGATGCCCGACGCCACCTGAAACGTATAATCGCCATCGGTCAGGTACAGCACGCCATAGCGCCTGCCGGCATTTTTCGGGTCCGCATATCCCGGCGGCAGCTTCACATAGAGATCATAGGTGCGGCCATTCTGCGCCGATGTCACGGTATGGACGCTGGTCCGTTCCACCTGATAGGCGGGAAGGCTTTCCTGGGCGGGGGCGCCCTGAACGGTGAACAGCAGGGCGGCGGCCAGAAACCAGGCAAAACGCATCCGGGATTTCCCCATCGGGTTGCAGAGGTAAAGCCTGTGTATGAATTTCCCGATTGCCCGGTCAAGCGCCGATCCTGGCCGTTCACGGGAAGCCGTCCTGCCCCCACTCTGGTCGTGTCTGGGAGGGTCGAACAGGCCTTCCGGGGAGAAGGCAGATGAGACTGCTGCTCGACATGCCTGTGTTGACGGCTTCGCTCTGTAACTACCACAGCCCCTAGACCGCATGTTGATCGCGCAGGCCAGGATGGAGGCTTTGCTGCTGGTGACGGCGGATGCAATGATCCCAACCTATGAGGTGAAGACCCTGTCGGCGCGGACGTAAGAAAGGGTGGTCCATGGTTGAGGTGCATGTCGTTCCGGCATTGACCGACAATTACATTCACATCCTGCATGACGCGGCCCATGGCATCACCGCCGTGGTCGATCCGGGGGAGGCAGGGCCGGTACGCGCCTTTCTGGCCGACCGCGGCTGGCGGCTGACCCATATCCTGGCCACCCATCATCACGGCGACCATATCGGCGGTATCAATGACCTGCGCGCCGACAGCCACGCCACCCTGATCGGACCCAGGGCGGAGGTAGAGCGCATTCCCGAAATGGACGCCACCTATGGCGATGGCGGCCGCTTCACCCTGGGCAGCCAGACCGTCCATGTCTTCGACACGCCGGGCCATACGCGCGGTCATTGCGCCTTTTTCTGTGAAGAGGCGCGAGTGCTGTTCAGCGGCGATACGCTGTTCTCCCTGGGTTGCGGGCGTCTGTTCGAAGGTACGGCGGCACAGATGTGGGACAGTCTGTTGAAATTGCGCGCCCTGCCGCCTGATACCCGGGTTTATTGCGGGCATGAATATACGGCCAGCAATGTCCGCTTCGCCCTGTCCATCGACCCGGACAATCTGGCCCTGAAGGCAAGGGCAGAGGAGGTGGCAGCATTGAGGGCCAAGGGCCTGCCCACCATTCCCGCCCGCCTGTCGGACGAACTGGCGGCCAATCCCTTCCTGCGCGCCGACGACCCGGTTCTGGCGGCCCATTTCGGCCTGACCGGAGCCCCATATGCCAGCATCTTCGCCGCCATCCGCAAGGCGAAGGATGATTTCCGGGGCTGATCCCCCCCCTTCACCCATACCCTGGATGAAAACATGAAGCTGCGTTACAGCCAGACCTCTCCCTTCGTGCGCAAGGTGTTGATGGCGGCGCATGAGGTCGGGTTGGCCGACCAGATCGACCTGTCGCCGACCGATGTCTGGTCGCCCGACAGTCCGATCGTGCGCGAGAACCCCTTGTCCAAGATCCCCACCTTGCTGACCGATGACGGCATGGTGCTGTTCGACAGCCCCGTCATCGTCGAGTATCTGGACAGCCTGCATGACGGCGCCAAACTGATCCCTGCCACCGGCACCGCCCGCTGGCTGGCCCTGCGGCAGCAGGCAATGGCCGACGGGATCTGCGATGCCGCCGTGTTGCGCCGGATGGAGGCGCTGCGCCCCGCCTCCCTGCGGTCCGCCGAATGGGACAGCCGGCAGCGCGCTGCGATCTTCCGCGCCTTCGACCGGCTGGAGGTGGAGGCAGACGACCTGCCCGACCCGGCGGCACCGACGGTCGGCGGTCTGGCCGTCCTGTCGGCCATGGGCTACATGGATTTCCGCTTCGCCCATGAACCCTGGCGTCCGGGCCGGCCATCACTGGCACAGTGGTTCGAAACGGCCTCGAAACGACACAGCTTCTTAAATACCCTTCCGCCAACGGAATGAATTTCATGAACCATCTAACGCCAAGGCAGATCATCGACCTGCTGGGCATGCGCCCGCATCCAGAAGGCGGCCATTATGTGGAAACCTTCCGGGCCGCCACCCCCGATGGCGGGCGCGCCGCTCATACGGCCATCTATTTCCTGTTGCAGGCGGGGGAACATTCCCACTGGCACCGGGTGCTGGATGCCGATGAGATCTGGCATTTCCATGCCGGCGCGCCGCTGGTCCTGACCATGTCGCCCAACGGCCATGACGCCTCGGCCCATCATCTGGGCACCGATCTGGCCGCCGGTCACCGGCCCCAGATCATCGTGCCTGCCGGCCACTGGCAGACGGCGGTCAGCCTGGGGGCCTGGACGCTTGTGGGATGCACCGTGGTGCCGGGCTTTGAGTTCGCGAAGTTCGAACTGGCCCCGCCCGACTGGCGGCCAACCCCGCGAAAACATTCAGGAGCCTGACCTTTCCCCCTGGCGCCAGCGGAACAACACGCGGCCCAGCGGCGCCAGCATGGCGCCCAGCATGACAATGGCAATCACCTGGATCGCCACCAGCAGGGGGGCGTCCAGGTCGTCATGGATCATCCGTTCCCCGAACACCGCCATGCCGCCCCCGGCGATCAGCAGCAGCGCCATCATGCGCACCGGCGCCACCGGGGCTGCGCGGCGCATGTCGGCGGCCAGGAACAGGGCCGACCCGATGGAGATCACGGGAAAGCACCAGGGGCAGAACAGATGCACCAGTTCCGGCATCTCCTGCACCGCCGCATCCTGATGCCCGCTTTCCCACAGGACCAGCATCCAGAACAGGGCTGCCGGCAGCCAGATCATCCGCTCCCAGCCCCGTCGCCCCGGCACGGAAAAGGAAATGGCCGCAAACCCGGCCAGCAGCGCCGTCACCAGCGCCAGTCCCTGTTCGGCCAGCCAGTCAAGGCGCGTCACCACCAGCAACAGGTCGCCGCGCACCCCATGCCATGTGGTGGCCAGCAGCATCAATCCGATGGACAGGATGGCCCAGCGCAGCAGCCGCAGAACCGGCGGCGGCAGACGGCGGGCGGGGGCCCCCTCCGCGCTCAACCGGTCGATCAGGTGGCTTACGTCAGCCATGGTCCACATCCTTCCGCAACAATTGCCGCAGCCCCGCGATCCCGCGATGCACGGCTACTTTCAACGCCCCGATGCTGACGCCGCTGGCCTCGGACGCTTCCTTCAAACTCATGCCCTGAACCTTCAGCATGTCGATGGCCAGCCGCTGCCGCTCGGGCAGTTGCGACAGAAGCGGCCCCAGATTGACCGTTGGCGGCACATCCGCCTCCGGCTGCGGCACCGTATCGGCCAGGCCGTCATCGAATTCCGTCTCCACGGCCCGGCGGCGATAGGTGCGGCGCAGGGCATCCGACAGCCGGTTGCGCGCGATTGTGCCCAGCCAGGGCCCAACTGGTCGGCCCGGTTGATAGGTGGGCAGTGCTTGATGCAGGGCCAGCAGCGCATCCTGCACGAAATCCTCCAGATCGGCGGGCCGGGCCAGCTTGCCACGCCCCACCGCCCGGACCAGGGGCACGGCGGCGCGCAGAAAGGCGCCATAGGCCGCGCGGTCGCCCTCCTGCGCGGCGGTCAGCAACCGGCCCAGATCCGCATCCTTGTCCGTCACCAGAACCCCATCCGGCCCGTTCCTGTCACTTGGGCGGCTGAGAGGGTTTGGCAACGCCGTGTTCTTCCAGGAAGGCCTTGAATTTCTTGGCGTCCAGGAAATAGAGGTCAAGGCATTCATTGAACT
>JAEMSB010000017.1:17014-19979 GCA_016463045.1 Niveispirillum sp. | reverse complement strand
GTCAACAAGGTGATCTTCCAGCAGGTTGACCTCGTCAATATATAGAAAGCCGCGGTTGGCGGCGGCCAGTAGGCCCGGTTCGAACGCCCGTTCCCCCGCCACCAGCGCCTTTTCAATGTCCAGCGATCCGCAGACCCGGTCCTCCGTCGCACCCAGCGGCAGGTCGACCATGGGCGTGCGGATTTTCACCAATGCCGGCTTTTCCGCCCCCGCAGCCTGACAGCGGGCGCAGGCCGGCTGCGGGTCATTCGGCTGGCAGTTGTAACGGCAGTTGGTGCGCGTCTCGATCTTTGGCAGAAGTTCAGCCAGGGCGCGTACAGCGGTCGATTTGCCTGTGCCCCTATCACCCATGACAAGCACCCCGCCCAGCAGCGGTTCAACCGCAGCCAGCAGCAGCGCCTTCTTCATATCCTCCTGACCGACGATGGCGGAGAATGGAAACGGCTTAGGCATGGGACACGCTTCCCCCGGAAAGTGTCAATCAACATTGACACTTTCCTGTGCCTTTATGAAGGGGAAATTGACAGCCCGGCCAATAAATCGCCATCGGGAGAAGGGATATGGGAGTGCCTAAGCCTGAAGGGCACCCAGGTGGGTGACCACTTCTTCCAGCCCGATGACGTCGGCGTATTTGGCGTGGAGGTCGAACAGGTTGGCCTCATGCACACGCGCATCGCGATCGCCAACAGCTTCCCGCACCACCAGGGGCACAAACCCATGCTGACAGGCATCCAGTGCTGAGGCGCGGACACAGCCCGATGTGGACAGGCCCGCGATCAACAATGTGTCAATCCCACTGGACGCCAGAGTGGAGGCCAGGGAGGTCCCGAAAAAGGCGCTGGCATACTGCTTGGTGATGACCGGTTCCCCGGCGATGGGTTCCAGTCCTTCCGCGAAGGACGCCCAGTGCGGATGCAGGCCGCGTTCAAAACAGGACAGGGCCTTGACCTTGCGGAAGAAAACGCCGCCATCCACACCGCCCGGCGTATAGGCGACATTGGTGTGAAGGACCGGGATGCGCGCTGCGCGGGCGGCCAGCAACAAGGTTGCCGCCTGACCCCGCACCTTCTCCACCCCCGCATAGAGCGGGCAGGCGGGGTCCAGATAGGCATTGACGAAATCGATGATCAGCAGGGCAGGGCGCTTGCCCCAGCCCAGCCGATTGCCGAACCCTGCCTGTGCATAATCGGCATCCAGATCCTGGGCCATGTTCAGATGATCCCCGCCGCTTTCAGGTCGGCCAGACGGTCCTCACCAAGCCCCAAAATACCGCCCAGCACCTCCACCGTATGTTCGCCCAGTTCCGGTCCCGGATGAACCACCCCGCCCGGCGTATCGGACAGGCGCGGGGCCACATTCTGCATGGCCAGCTTCCCGAAGATCGGGTGCGCCACCTTAATGATGTTCTGCCGCGCCTTGAAATGCGGGTCTTCCATCATCTCCGGTGCGCGATAGATACGGCCGGCGGGCACCCCATACTTTTCCATCAGGTCCAGCAGCAGGCCGGATTCCACCGTGCGGGTCCAGTCGGAGATCAGATCATCCAGTTCCTGTTGCACGGCACCACGCGCCGAATGGGTGGCATAGCGCGGGTCGGTGGCCAGTTCCGGGCGGCCCATGGCTTCGGCCAGACGCTTGAACACGGTGTCCTGGTTCGCGGCGATCAGAATCATCTGGCCGTCGCTGGCCGGGTAGACATTGCTGGGCGCGACATTGGGCAGAATGGGGCCGGTACGTTCACGAACGTAACCGGTTTGGTCATATTCCGTGACCAGACTTTCCATCATGGCCAGTACAGCCTCATAAATGGCGCTGTCCACCACCTGACCCCGACCCGTGCGTTCGCGCGCATGGACCGCCATCAGGGCGCCCAGGGCAGCATAGGTGGCGGCCAGGCTGTCACCGATCGAAATGCCCATTCGGGATGGCGCCGTGGACGGATCACCCACGACATAGCGCAGACCGCCCATGGCCTCCCCGATGGAGCCATAGCCGGCCTGGGATGAATAGGGACCCGTCTGGCCGAAGCCGGTGACGCGCACCATCACCAGCTTCGGATTGATCTGCGACAGGACGTCATAGCCCAGGCCCCAGCGTTCCATGGTGCCCGGGCGGAAATTCTCGATCAGAATGTCGGATTTGGCCACCAGATCGCGCACGATCTGCTGCGCCTGCATTTCGCGCAGGTTCAGGGTCACCGACTTCTTGTTGCGGGCGACCACGGGCCACCATAGTGACTTGCCATGCGGCTTTTCCCGGCCCCATTCGCGCATCGGGTCACCGCTGCCGGGCTGTTCCAGCTTGATCACCTCCGCCCCGAAATCGGCCAGCAGCTGAC
Source organism: Niveispirillum sp. (assembly GCA_016463045.1). Lineage (GTDB taxonomy): Bacteria > Pseudomonadota > Alphaproteobacteria > Azospirillales > Azospirillaceae > Niveispirillum. The sequence continues at coordinate 17,641 of JAEMSB010000017.1, read as the reverse complement.
CACAGAAGGGGCCGGCCAGAAGCTGCCCCATCTCGATCACGCGCAGGTCCGTCAGGGGGCCCTGGCGCTTGGCCACCTGTCCCGTGCCGTCATTGGTGTCGATGCCCTGGTCCGTCACCATCATCTCCCGATCAATGTATACATTCGGTTTTGTCGGTCAGCAGGTCCGCCGGTGAAGGGCGGGCGACTGGAATTCCGCTAAAAGATGCACATATTAAGGCCTGATGGCAAGGGGTGGTGGGGTTTAAATCTGCTGTTTAAATCCTCTTGTCAGGGTCGCGTCTCGCATGGTTGTATACATTTGAGTGTGATCAGGGCGCGTCGGGCGGCAATCCCGCATGCCTGTAGCAAGGAAGCAGCGGATGCCTTCCCAGGTGGAAATCGTCGAGGTCAGCCCTCGCGACGGATTGCAGAACGAAGCCACTCCCGTCAGCACCGATCAGAAGGTGGAACTGATCAACCGCGCCATTGCGGCGGGTGCAAGGCGGATCGAGGTGACCAGCTTCGTGAACCCCAAGCGGGTGCCGCAGATGGCCGATGCCGAGGCGGTGCTGGCGGCGTTGCCGCGCGGCAATGGCGTCTCTTATATCGGGCTGGCCATGAATGGCCGTGGGTTCGACCGGGCGC
>JAEMSB010000017.1:0-17004 GCA_016463045.1 Niveispirillum sp. | reverse complement strand
GCCGCCGGGGTAACGGAGGTCAATTACGTCCTGGTGGCGTCCGATACCTTCAGTCAGCGCAACAATGGCGCGCCAACGATGGAGACGCTGACGGGCTGGGCAGAGGTGGCGGCGGCGGCCAAGGCCGCAAAGATGCCGACTAGCATCACCATCGGCGCCTCCTTCGGCTGCCCCTTTGAAGGGGAGGTGCCGGTGGAGCGTGTGGTGGAGGTGGCGAAACGCGCCGCCGGCCATGGCGTGGATGAAATCGCGTTGGCCGACACGATCGGCGTGGCCAGCCCCGCCGATGTGGCGGAACGGTTTGCCGCCGTGTCGGCGGCGCTGCCCGGTATCCGTTTGCGCGCTCATTTCCACAATACCCGGAACACCGGCATCGCCAATGCCTATGCCGCCGTGATGGCTGGTGTCGGCGTCCTGGACAGCTCGCTGGGCGGCATTGGCGGCTGCCCGTTTGCACCTGCGGCTACGGGTAATATCCCGACCGAGGATCTGGTCTACATGCTGAACCGCATGAAGATCGCGACCGGCGTGGATCTTGCCGCCGCCATTGAGGCCGCTAGTTGGTTGGAAGGGATCATCGGACGCCGGAATCCGGCCATGCTGGGCCGGGCGGGCATCTTCCCGCCGCCGGCGAAGGCGAAATAGCGGCGGGAAAAATCCACGCCGCATCAAAAGCAGAAAACATTCGGGAACAGGAGTTTTAGAATGGCTTACAGGCTCGGCGTGGACGTGGGGGGAACCTTCACGGACCTGCTGCTGATCGAGGATGAGACGGGTGAAACCTTCCGCGACAAGGTGCCCTCCACCCCGCACGATCCATCGGTCGCTGTCGTCACCGGCACCCTGAAAATCTGTGCCAAGGCGGGGATCGACCCGAAGGATGTGCAGCTTTTCATGCATGGCACGACCGTCGCCACCAACACGGTGCTGACCAGCACGGGGGCGCGGGTGGGGTTGGTGACCACGGACGGTTATCGCCAGGTCCTGCACATTGCACGCAGCTTCGTGCCCGGCGGTTTGGCCGGCTGGATCGTCTGGAACAAGCCGCCGCTGACGGCCCCGCTGGAATGCACTGTGGAGGTGCCGGAACGCATTGGCGCGGACGGGTCCATCGTCACGCCGCTGGACGAGGCAGCCCTGCGCACCGCCCTGGAAAAGCTGAAGGGGGAGGGGATCGAGGCCCTGACCATCGCCTTCATCAATGCCTATCGCAATGACGCACATGAGGTGCGGGCCGGACAGATCGCACGGGAGGTATTCCCCGACCTGCCCGTGTCGCTGTCATCCGAAGTCCTGCCGGAGATGCAGGAATATGAACGCGCCCTGACCACCGTCGCCAATTCCTATGTCCGCCCGCGTGTGGCCAATTATGTGCGCAACCTGAAGGCCGAGTTGAACAAGGCCGGCATGAATGGGCAGATGAACCTGCTGCGCTCCGACGCCGGGTTGATGAGCTTTGAAAAGGCGCAGGATCATCCCGTCAATCTGCTGATGAGCGGGCCTGCCGGCGGTGTGGCAGGGGCCTTGTGGGTCTGCGGCAAGTCGGGCTTCAAAAACCTGCTGACCGTCGATGTCGGCGGCACGTCGACCGACGTGGCCCTGATCGAAAATGGTCAACCGCGGCTGGCGCGGGAGACCGAGTGCGGTGACCTGAAGGTGCGCGCCACCTCTTTGGATATCCGTACGGTTGGCGCCGGCGGCGGGTCCATCGCCTTTGTCCCGGAACTGACCAAGGCGCTACGTGTCGGCCCGGCGTCGGCTGGTGCCGTGCCTGGCCCTGTCTGCTACTCGCGTGGTGGGGACAAGCCGACCGTGACCGATGCCAATGTCGTGCTGGGTTACCTGCCCGAAGAGTTGCTGGGCGGTACCATGCGCCTGGACCGGCCAGCGGCGGCGGCATCGGTGCAGGGGATTGCCGATACGCTGGGCATTGATCTGGCGGCGGCAGCCAATGGCATCTACTCCATCGCCAATGAGACGATGATGGGTGCCCTGCGCCTGATCTCTGTCCAGCAGGGCTACGACCCGCGCGATTTCGCACTGGTGGCCTTTGGCGGTGCCGGGCCGCTGCATGCCAATGCGCTGGGCAAGCTGTTGGGAAGCTGGCCGGTTATCGTGCCGCCCAGCCCCGGTGTGCTCTGCGCCTTCGGTGACGCCACCACGCGTCTGCGCGCCGAACGGGCCAAGTCGGTGGGCAAGGTTTTTGCCGATGTCACCAATGGCGATGTTGCCGGCCTGCTGGCCGACCTGCGCGCAGCCGTGGCGCGGGAACTGCTGGCGGAAGGCGTGGCCGAAACGGACCAGGAAATCACCTTCGAAGCGGGTGTTCGCTATTCCGGTCAAGCGTTTGAAGTGTCTCTGCCCGTTTCCCTGGACGGGTTTGCCGATGGCGGGTTGGAGGCCCTGGCCGCCGCCTTCGACAAGGAGCATGAGCGTCTTTTCACCTTCTGCCTGGACAGTGACCGCGAACTGGTGACTGTGCGCGCCACGGCCCTGGGCAAGGCATCCGCCATCCGGCTGGAAAAGCTGCCCAAGGGCAATGGCGACCCGTCGGCGGCCAAGGTGCGCGACCATGCGATCTGGGCCGATGGCAAGGAACATTCGGCGGTCATCTATGACCGGGCCAAGCTGAAGGCCGGCGATTTCATCACGGGTCCCGCCATCATTTGTGAGATGGACAGCACCACCGTGCTGCTGCCCGACCATGGGGCGGAGGTTGACGATTACGGGCTGATCCTGATCCGCCCGCTCGCCACCGCCTGAAGATACTTCTGGAAAGAGGGATATACCCATGGTTGCCAAGATTATCGAAACCAACCCGACCCCGTTTCAGAAGATCGCCATCGACCCGATCACGCTGGACATCATTGAAAACGCCCTACGCAATGCGCGGGCCGAAATGGATGCCACCCTGTTCCGCACGGCCATGTCGCCCGGCATCCGTGAACAGGGCGACGCCTTTCCCCTGATTGCCAATAACGAGGGCAAGATGGTGGTGGGGCAGTTCGGCTCCTTCCTGGGCGGCTTTCTGAAGAACTACAAGGGCACCATTGAAGAAGGCGACGTCATCTGGCTGTCTGATCCCTATTCGGTGGAAGGCGCCATCAGCCATCTGAATGACTGGCTGGTGATCCTACCGGTCTTCAAGGATGGCAAGCTGGTCGCCTGGACCTGCCATTTTGGCCATCAGACCGATGTTGGGGGCAAGGTGCCGGGCAGCTTGCCCACCGACGCCACCTCCATCTTCCAGGAAGGCATCCGCATTCCGCCCGTGAAGCTGTACCGCAAGGGGGTGCTGAACGAGGATCTGCTGGAACTGGTCCTGAACAATACCCGTACCCGCGATTGGTGCCGGTCGGACCTGAACGCCATCATCGCGTCCTGCCGCATCGCCGCGCGGCGCATAACGGAGTTGTGCAGCCGTTTTGGAACCGAAACGTTCGTTTCTGCGACGGGAGAGTTGCTGGAACGAAACAAACGCGCCATGGCCAAGCTGATTGCGACCTCGATCAGTGAGGAGAAGGTCAGCTTTGAGGATTATATCTGCGACGATGGCCGCGGCTATGGCCCCTACAAGCTGAAGGCCACCATGTGGCGGGAGGGTGAGAAGGTGATCCTGGACTGGGAAGGCACCTCGCCCCAGTCGGAAAGCTCCATCAACTTCTACCTCAATGAAAACATGCTGAAGATGTTCTTCGGCATCTACATGATCATGGTCTTCGACCCACAGATCCTGTTCAATGACGGCTTCTATGATTTGGTGGAAACGCGCATTCCGGAAGGATCGTTGCTGAAGCCGAAATATCCCGCCGCCCTATCCTGCCGTACCCACGGCATCGGGCGTGTCTTTGACGTGCTGGGCGCACTTCTGGGGCAACGTACGCCGGAATTCCTGAACGCTGCCGGCTTCTCTTCCTCTCCGCATCTGATGCTGTCGGGCAGCTATCGCGGGTCGGGCAAGTACTATCAGCTGTTCCAGATCGGGTTCGGCGGCATTCCAGGCCGTCCCTTTGGTGACGGGCCGGACGGGCATTCGCTGTGGCCCAATTTCACCAATGTGCCCAACGAGTTCCTGGAAGCCTATTTCCCGCTGCGCATCGAGCGGTACGAGACCATACCCGACAGCGGGGGCCCTGGCCTGCATCGCGGCGGCAATGGTGTGCGCATCGCCTATCGCTTCCTGGAACCGGGCGCCATCGCCATCCATGATGACCGCTGGTTCACCTATCCCTGGGGCGTGAATGGCGGCGAACCGGGCTGGCGCTCCCGCCGCGTTCTCATCCGCGCGGATGGGTCGGAAAAGGTGCTGGCTGCCAAGATCGATGATATCCAGGTCCGCCCCGGCGACCTGTTGATCTTCGACACCTGGGGCGGTGGCGGTTGGGGCGACCCGCTGGCCCGCGATCCGGCTCTGGTTGCGGCGGACGTCAAGCGCGGGCTGGTGACATTGGATGGCGCCAAGCGTTATGGCGTGGTGCTGGCCGCGAGCGGGGGCGTGGACATGGCTGCGACGGAGGCCCTGCGCGACAGCCTGCGTAAAGCACGCGGTGACACCAGCCTGTTCAATTTCGGTGGTGAGGTTGAGGAATTACGCCAACGCTGTGTGGCGGAAACGGGCCTCCCGGCCCCGGTCGATCCGGCCATGCAAGAGAGTGTGCGTGCTGCTTGATTTGGGTGATTGGCGGGGCGATAAGCCCCGCCAATCATCTGTCCGTGTTCAGGTCCCAGGCTATATGTCCGGCTTATTCGACTAATGTGACCGCTTTTTTATCGAAACTCACAAATACTTCGCCACCTGCCTTGGCGCCAATATGGGCAATGACGCCATCCGCGAAGTCGCCATTCATGTCAAGAAACTCAATCCCCGCCTCTGCCGCAGCCCGGTCCGTCTGAACCTTGTTCGCAACCAATAGGCGCCGGATGATTGACGCAATTTCACTATGATTTTGTCCGTAGCTCCTTCTCATCACCCAAACAAACTCGCATAATGTCGGAAGGGTGATAATAATCGACTTACTTTCAGCCAGTAATTTGGCGGCCTTGGGCGACTGCACCTGATCATCCATGGCGGCAGCACGAACCAGGATATTCGTGTCGACGGTAACGATCACGACTTGCCGGCCCACCCGTTGCTAATCGCCTCATTCATTTCGTCAATAGAAGGAGGACTGGCTCTGGGCGAGCGCAAACTCCCAATGAATCCCTCAATTCCTTCTTTGGCTGCGACGCGAACCTCTACGCGGCCAGATGGCAACATCTCAACTTCAAGTTGATCGCCCGGCCCGGCGCCGAGATGCTCCAGCACTTCCTTGCGGAAGGTCACTTGTCCTTTTGCTGTCACCGTCAACATAACGCCCATGATCAGCCTCCCGGACCATCAACATACAGTGTAAGGCAATATTCGCCTTACCACCAGTCCCCCTTACTCCGCCGCCTCCCTCACCGCCATCGCCTTCTCGGCCCGGCTCGCCTCAATCGCGTGCCAGGCGGCGGCGATGTGGCTGCGCATGACGGAGCCGGCCCAGGCGCCGTCGCGCACCTCGAACGCTGACACAATCTCCATATGGTGGCGCAGACTGCGGCGCAGCGCCTCGGCGTTGTAGCGGTGGAAGGTGCGCAGGACCAGCGGGACCTCCACCACCTGCGCCATCATCAAGGACAGACGCTGTGTGCCGGCGGCCTGGATGATCAGGCGATGGAATTCGCCGTTCGCCTCCGCGATGCGCGCCAGGGCGTCAGGCGTGCCCTTGGCTTCCAGTGCCAGCATCTCCTCCGCTAAATGGCGCAGGCGTACCACCTGTTCTGGGCTGGCGCGTTCGGCGGCGCGTTCGACGGCGTAGCCTTCCAGCATGGCGCGCAGGTCGAAGATTTCCTTGATCTCGTCCATCGACCAGTCGGCGACGAAGGCGCCGTGGTTGCGCATGAACTTCACCGCCCCCTCGGCATTCAGCCGGCGCAGCGCCTCGCGGATCGGGGTGCGGCTGACGCCGATCAAGTCGGCCAGTTCGCCTTCCTTCAGGTGCGCGCCGGGGGGGAATCGGCCGGCATGGATGGCGTCGCGGATTTCGGCATAGGCCTTTTCGACGGCATTACTCATCGCTGCATGTCCTGGTGGGTTCCGTCCCGGCGGTGTGACGCTTGTTCTTAGCGCAAGGAACCCTGTTCGCACCACCCATCCGTTCTGCCGGGCCGGTACGTTGAGTTACAGTTCCCTACGCTGCGCAGCCTTTGAGGGCCAGCGCGGCTTTCGCGTCACATTCCATCTATAAAGTATACAATGTCATGCATCGGTGCTTGCCGAAAGCGGAATCTCATATAAGTTTTTGCTGAGGCGAGCGGTACGGCGAATAGTCGGGCCAACCCCAGAAAATCAATAAAATCCATAGAACAGCGGAGACAAGAGATCATGCGCAACGGCATTTCCTTAGGCCACCTGCTGACCGGCACGGCCATCTGTGCATCCATGATTGTATCCAATATGCCGGCCCAGGCGCAGAACGCCCCGTCGGCGGGCGCCAGCAACCCGATCATGCTGGAGGAGATCGTCGTTACCGCCCGCCAGCGTAACGAGACGGCGCGTGAAACCCCGGTCGCCGTGGCGGCCTTTACATCGGAGACCATTGAAAAGGCGGGCATTTCCGGTCCGGCCGATTTTCTGGCCCTGACCCCCAATGTCAGCTTCCTGCAAACCACCAATGTCGGTGAAAGCCAGGTGCATATCCGCGGCGTCATCCAGCCGCGTGATGCCGAACCGCCCTTTGCCTATGTGCTGGATGGCGTGCTGGTGCCCAATCCCAATGCCTTCAACCAGGAAATGGTGGATATTGAGCAGATCGAGGTCATCAAGGGTCCGCTGGGGTCAATCTATGGCCGCAACGCCATTGGCGGCGCCATCCTGGTAAATACCAAGAAGCCCGGCGACACGCCCGAGGGGCAGGTGCAGGCGGGTTATGAGTTCCGGGGCAATGAATACAAGGTCGGCGGCTATGTCGGTGGTCCGCTGGTCGAGAACAAGCTGTTCGCCCGCATCACGGCGGTACACAAGGATCGCAAGGGCTATTACGACAATATCACCTTGAAGGAGAAGGAAGATCCCTTCACCGAAAGCCTGGTGCGTGGCCGTCTGGTCTATAAGGCTACGGAGGACATTGAGGTCGACCTGTCCGCCGGCTATGGCAAGATCGATGGCTATGCCTTCAATTTCAACAATCAGACGGCGGGCACGCCAGGCTTTGTCAACGGCGTGAACATCAGGGACACGTCCATCCCCTATGCCGGCAATGTCCGCAGCTTCAACAATCAGGAACGTGTCGACCTGTCGGGCAAGATCGACTGGAACGGCGATGCCGGCACCCTGACCTTCACCGCTGCCTATCATGATCTGAAGGAGAATATGGGTGGCGAGGGCGCCGTCGATCTGGCGCTGTTCGGCGTGCCGTTCCCCGGTGGTCCGGCCCCGTCGGCCTTCTTCACCAATCCGGCCCTGATCGAAGGTTATGGCCCCACCCTGCGCGATGGCACGCAGTATCAGGAGCGTAATCAGGACGATACCTCCTTCGAACTGCGCTTCACCTCGCCGGGTGAAAAACGCCTGCGCTATATTGCCGGTGCCTATTACATCAAGTTCAACCGCGAGGTCGTGCTGAACCGTGGCAACGATCTGGGGCAGGGCGTGATCGTATCTGATCCGCTGGGCGGTCCTGCCAACCCCATTGTGGCCGTTACCTGGACCGACAATGCCAACGAGGCCTGGGCCCTGTTCGGCCAGTTGGCCTATGACATCACGCCCGAACTCGAAATCTCCACCGCCATGCGGTACGACAAGGAAGACCGCAAGTCCAAGAACCTGACGCCGGCCGCCTACTCCCCCATTCCCAATGTAACGGGTCTGGTCCGGTCGGATAATTTCAGCGCCGCACAGCCGCGCGTCTCCCTGCGTTGGAAGGCCACCGAGGATGTGTCGCTTTACGCCACCTATGGCGAGGGCTTCCGTTCGGGCGGTTTCAATCCGCTGGGCAGCCGCTTCAACATCATCAATGTCGATGGCGTCCGCAACACCACGGTTCAAGATCAGTTCGGCAAGGAAAGCTCCACCTCATATGAAGCCGGCGTGAAAAGCCGTCTGCTGGATGGGCGCCTGACCCTGAATGTCGCGGCGTTCAGCACGAAGGTGGAGAATGCACAGTTCTTCCAGTTCTTCCCCTTCTCCCTGTCGCGCGTGATCTCCATCGTGGACCGCAATCAGATCAAGGGCTTCGAACTGGACGGCCAGGCGCGCATTGCCGAGGGTCTGGACCTGTTCTTCGGCTATGGCTATCTGGACAGCGAAATCAAGAAGAACGCCGAACTGCCACAGACGGTGGGCAATCGCTTCCCCTTCACGGCCAAGTATGACGTGATCCTGGGTACGCAGTACACGGTCCCGGTCTTCGCCGATTATGATCTGTCGGCGCGTGTGGAATATAACCGCACCGGCCCGATGTTCTTTGACACGTTGAACACGCCGGGCACGGAACGGCCCGCCCTGGACCTCGTCAATGTCCGCCTGGGCGTGGAGAACGAGACCTGGGGCGCTACGCTCTATGCCCGTAACCTGTTCGACAAGCGGTACAATGTCGATGGTGTGGTTCTGGTCGTGCCCAACACCACCGTCTTCAACTTCACCACCAAGGCCCCGCCGCGCACGGTTGGCGTGGAACTGAAGGCCCGCTTCTGACCAGGGTCCTGCTTCCGGGTCGGTTCGCCGACCCGGAATTCGGGCTTATCGGGTCAGCAATTGTACCGGTCCCAGAAGACCGGAAGGCAGCAGTTGGGCATCCGCACTATAGGCGGGGGCCTGGGTGTAGGTGATTTTTTCTGCCCCCGGCTGGGCATCGCCGATCAAGCGATTGACCCAAAGATTGGTCACCTTCACCTCAATCCGGTTCCGGCCCTGCTTCAGGTGGGATGTGATCTCCGTCCGATAAGGCGGATGCCATAGCAGGCCGACGGGCTGGCCGTTGATGCTGATCTCGGCGATATCCCGCACCACGCCCAGGTCCAGCATTACCGGTTGGCTTTGCCCGGTCAGTCTCTTTGGCAGATCAAATGTCCGGCTGTATGTGGCTGTGCCGGAGAAATAGCGGATGCCCGGCTCCGCCCGTTCCGTCCATGACATAAGCCGGTCGAAGCGGCTTTGGGCGGGGGCACCGCGTTGCGCCTGAAACTGCACCTCCCATGGCCCTGTCAGTTCAAGCATGGGCCGCAAGGGTGGGGTTTGCAGGTCCAGCTTGTCCGACAGGGCGGCTTTGCGGAACAGCACGAAAAATGCCTCATGCCCATCCATCGTCAGCGGCAGATATGTGCGGCCCTCTGCGATCCGGTATGATACCGGGTCGATGCGACCGGTTTCGGCCCGCGCCAATTCCGGCGCCTTGCCGCTGATCCGGAAGCTGATCTCACCGTTGAGAGGTTCCGCCCGGCGGTTGCTGACGAAATAGAGATCGCCATCGGGCAGACGGCGGTGCAGCACCTGGATATCCCCCGCCAAGGCACCGGAGTCCCAGTCCGGTGTCAGGTTGCGGGCTTTTAGGGCTGTGTCCAGATCGGGATGAATGCGGCCTGACGCCCAGAGCTGATCGGCCAGTGTCCGGAACGTACCGGCATCATCGGCAAGGCTGGGCGTGCCCACGGGTTTCTGCCCCACGATGGTGGCACCCGCCGCCGCGAAGGCCGCGATCCGGCGCAGGACGGGCAGCGTCATCATCCGGCTGGAACCGCCCAACACCAAAATGGGATAGCGCACGCCGCTTTTGCCCACCAGATCCCCGTTTTCGACGGAAAGCTGGTTCAGCAGCCCATCCGCGCCGACAAAGTCGAACGCGTATCCGGCGGGGATGTCGTTCTGGGGGCGCTCACCATAAAGCCCGGTAATCGGCGCTTCCTCCCCATGGAAATAGGCGATATCCCGCTGCGACTGCCCCTGTTGCAGCAGGTAGGAGGAGCGGGCCAGATAGTCGGTCCAGCCCCGCGCCTGCTCGGCCCAGGTTTCCCCCCGGCTGAAATACTGGCCCAGTACCGTGGCCAGCGCCAGGCCGGGAACCCGCCCGTCAGTGAAGGGCTGGTGCGGCGAGGTGTGGATGATCGGCCGGTTTACGCCCAGGGCGAACAAGGTATCTGCGGTCGGTTTCAGGTCACGGGGGGAAAATGCCCAGGGCTGTCCAAAAGCCGTGAAGGATTCGGCGGCCACCAGTTTCTGACCATAAAGGTGGGCCACCGATGCCGCACCCTGAAGGTCGGCGACATAGGTCGGCTTGGGCTGTCCCCCCTTGGGCAGGGTCCACATGGCGCCCATGGGAATATCGGCATGGCGCCGCATCTCCATATCATCGCCCAGTTGCGGGCGCTGATCCTCCAGCGCTTCGGCATAATAGGTCAGCCCCTGTTCCCGCGCGGCCCTGGCCAGAACGCCATAATGGTTTTCGGCCAGCAGTTCGGTGATGGTGCGGCGGAAATCCCAGAGGAAGCGGTCGCTGGCCTCCGCCCCGCCGATCACCGCACCGGTCAGGGTGGGCAGCCAGGGCAGGGCGTCATAACCCCGTCTTGACCGGAATTCGGCCAGCATATTGTCGGTCCAGTTCTGCGGCCCGGACTCGATACTGTCGGAGAGCAGGGCGCGGATACCCCTTCTACCCATCAGGTCCGCCCCCACCGCGTCGCGATACATGCCGAAATAGTGGCTGGCGTAATCCCCAACATGCTGCGCGTTCAGCTTGTCCACCTCCAGCCCCGTCGCTTCCTTTGGCGCCGGTGCGTTCTGGTGCCCGGTCAGGGAATATCCCAGCCGGACGACACGCCACTGCCCGGCGGGCGGGGTCCAATCCAACGTGCCGTCGGGCCGCAGGTGACGGGTCAGGTCGATCACGTCCCCCGGCACCGGGGCACTACCGACAGCCTCTGCGGGTGTGGTGATGGCGTAGTAGTCGGGGACGGTGGCAAACCCGGCCTTTTCCTCTGCCCGATGGACGCGCGGGGCGCTGTCCAGACGGAATTCGGAAAGGCGGTAGCTTGCCGGGGGGACAGGAAAGCGAGGCATGGCCACGCCGGATGCCACCGGGGGCGGACCGCCGGCGGAAGAGGCCTCCACTGACAGGGTAAGTCGGAAATGCCGTGCCGTCACTGGCGCGAAGGAGGCGGAGCGAACAGGAGAGCGTGTGGCGGGCAGGGCGGTGATTTCGCGGAAGGCGACGCCATCGTCACTGGCCTCCAAGCGGACCAGTGGCGGGACGGGTGAACCAAACCCGCGCGCACCCGGCTGCCCGACCACGATGGAGCGGATGGTGACCGGCTTTTCAAAACTCTGCATCACCCACGCGGATGATGACGGGCCACCGAAGGGGAGATCAACGGTTTCGCCATAATGCTCGTCATTCATCAACTGGGCGGGAACCGTGCCGCTACTGGCCGTGAACTGCGCCGGGGGCAGGGGATCCACCTGCGTCCGCCAGGCCAGGACGGCGATATCCCGGTAGAAAGCGGGTCCATCGCCACTACCCGGCTTGATCAGGTTTCGCGGAACGTCCTGATAAGGGCCGGCCACGTCTGGCGGCGGTGATAAGGAAATGCGCTGCTTTCGCCCGCCCGTAACGGTGGTGCCGCTCCAGACCAGCTTCTTCATCGCGGCCTCGGGCGTGACCCAGGGGCCGCCCGTCGCACTCCATCCGGGGGAAGAGGCGATGGCGACATCCAGCCCCAGTTCCTGTGCCGTCGCGATAGAACTGCGCAGGGCCGCCTTCCAGGCCGGTGACATGTAGGCCAGCCGTTCAGGAACCAGTTGCGGCGTTTCCAGATTACCTTCGAAAAGCTGGACGCCGCCGATCCCGGCCCGCTTCATCCACTCCAGATCAAGCTTCGCCCCGTCAGCACTGACATTCCCGTTCATCCAGTGCCACCAGACATGCGGGCGTGCCTGGGCCGGTGGGTTGCGGAACTGCTGGTCCAATGTGCCATCCGGCTCCCCGGCCAGCACCGGGGATACCAGCAGGAGGGCTGCGGCCAGACGAATGGCGGAAAGGCCCTTCGGCGTGATCATGATGTTCACTTTCCAAAGCCGGTTATTGTTCTTGAGGCCGCGCAGCGTGGCGCCGGCGCTGGTCAGTTCTTCAGATAGGAACTGATCATCTTGCACAGTTCCTGGACAACCCAGTCCGGGTGCTGCTGCGGTTTGGTGGGACGCTGGGTTTCCGGCGTCAGTTGCCAAGCCAGGGCGAAGAAAATCATATGCAACGCATAGGATGCCTTCAGGTCGAGATCGCCCGGAATGTCGCCCGCGAACTTTTTCAGCGCCTCATGCAGCCGTTTTGCGGCCCGCTGTTCATGCAGGTCACCCAGCATGGCGGCGGCCGGGTCGGTGGCGGCGCGGCGGATATTGAGCCGGATGAAAAGGGAGTTGCGCTTCAGCACCTCAAAGAAATCAAGAACATAGAGCTTGATGAACTGATCCAGCGAGGAGGAGCGGTCAAGCGACTGCTGCTGAACCAGGGTTTCCGCGGCCTCAATCTCATGCATTTCGGCTTCCAGGACGGCACGGACCAGTTCGTCCTTGCTGCTGAACCGATGATAGATGGAGCCGATGGAGACGCTGCCGGTGCTGCTCACCTCGTTCAGGGTGAATTCTTCGCCATCACGTTCCAGCATAAGGTCGCGGGCGGCGGCCAGCATGCGCTTCAAGGAGGCCTGACTGCGCCCCTGCACCGGCTCCCGGTCCAGGCTGAGCGGAACCGGATCGCCCGATGGCACGGAAGCCCGGCGGGACCGCGCCGGGGTTTGTCCGTTTTCAGGCGATTTCAGCTGTTTGACCATAAGCATTGCTTACTCCGAAGACGGCACATTTCGCAACGTCCGTTGCGAGAGATTTTCTGCCCCTTGATCCGCCGACTGTTCCGTCGTCACCGGCTTTGTCCCACAGGCTGCTTCTCGCGGTGGGCAGAGGATTCGTTTCAGAACAATGGCTTATGTTATCATCCCCGCCCCCGTCGCGATCTGTCGGCCTTTTGGAGCATGATTTATTCGGGGGGCAAACAAGGGCACTTGACATCGTCCTTCAACAGCCATACTAAAATTATATTCCAATTCGAGTTTGACGCAAGGGAATTGCGGCGGCCGGCAGTCGGCCCTGTCTCTTGATGGAGGTGATGTTTGGTCCCGGCGTGCTTCCGGGGCTTTGCGCCGTCACGCCCGAATTGGGGCTCACAAAACCAAGATAAAATTAGGGAGATGCAAGAATGAGAACGTGTCAGTCGATCAAGATGCTGCTGTTGGCCTCGTGCGCCGCCATGGTGCCCGGTCTTGCCCAGGCGCAGGCCCCGGCGGCATCGGCCCAGGATGATGTGCTGGCCGAGATTATCGTGACGGCGCAGCGCCGTAGCGAAAGCGTGCTGAAGGTGCCGACCAGCGTTGCGGTGGTGTCTGCCGACCTGCTGACCTCCAACGGGGTCAATGACCTTGCCTCGATCACCAAGCTGACGCCCAGCCTGCAGACTGGCATCGATGACACCTTCTCCATTCGCGGGATCGGCACCAACACCTATGCGCCGACCGTTGAGTCCACCGTGTCGCAGGTTGTTGACGATGTTGTGCTGGGCATTCCCGCCTTTGCGGCCAATGCCTTCTATGATGTTGCGCGGGTTGAGGTTCTGAACGGTCCGCAGGGTCTGTTGTTCGGCAAGAACGCCTCTGCCGGTCTGGTCAACATCACCACGGTTAATCCGGTTCTGGGAGAAACCAGCGGCTTCATCGACGCGGAGGGCACCAGCCGTTTCCGGCCTGGATCGAACGGCCTGGGCATCCGCAATCGCGCCGCCCTGAATGTGCCGGTCACGGAAACCAGCGCCCTTCGTATCGCTGGCACTTACAGTTCCCAGGACTCGCTGGTCCGCAATCTTGTGAAGCCTGTGGGTCGGTATGAAGATGATGTCGAGGAGAAGGGTGTCCGCCTCAAGTTCCTGAGCGATCCCGGCAATGGTTTCACCATCAATCTCGGCGGCGACTATTTCAAACGCACTGGCATCTCGGGCTTCTGGGATACCACCTACCGCACGCTGGGTGCCAATACGCAGTACCGGACAATCCTTGGCGGGGCCGGCGTTGTCCCCAGCGCTGATAACCTGGAAATCGCCCAGGACGGCCAATCCTGGCGCGATATCGAGATGGGCGGCGTCCAGGCAAAGCTCGCCTATGTCTTCGATGATGGTATGGAACTGTCCAGCATTTCGGCCTGGAAGAAGATGGATCATTCCTACGCGAATGACTCCGATCAGACCCCGGTCAATTTCCTGAACGTCAACACCAACAGTACGCAATACGACCAGTTCTCCCAGGAAGTGCGTCTTGCGCTTCCCGATGATGGTCCCTTTGGCGGTCAGGCGGGGCTGTATTACTTCCAGAGCAATACTGACAATGCGGTACAGCGCGGCGGCTTTAACAACCTGCCCGCCGCGGCCCTGCCGCGCTTCCCCTTCTGTGTGGGAGCCACCGTCACGGCGGGGCCGCCGCCGGCTTGCAGTGTCAGCAACCTTTACTTCCTGGGGCAGGATTCAAGGCTGGAAAGCCAGGTGCGCAGCTACGCCGCCTTTGGCCAGTTCAATTACGCCCTGACCGAGCAGTTGAAGCTGACCACCGGCGGTCGGTTGACCTATGACAAGGCCTCTATTGATCTGGTGGAAAACACAAAGAAGTATTTCGTCACGCTTGGTGTTCCCAACAATGTCAGCAAGGGCGATGTCGATAACACCAACTTCAGCTGGAAAGTTGGCCTGGACTATGACCTTGACCCGAACACCCTTGTCTATGGCTTCTATGGCCGTGGCTATAAGGGGCCGGGTTTCTCCAACGCCTCACCGAAGGCGGGCGCTGATATCAGCGTGCGTCCTGAAATCTCGAAGGGCGGTGAGGTTGGCATCAAGTCGTCACTGCTGGACCGCAAGCTGATCATCTCCGCATCGGTCTTCCACACCCGCTTCACCGACCTTCAGGTTCAGTCATTTGACGAGGTGCTGCAGGCCAACACCCTGAACAACGCCGCCACCGCTACCACCAAGGGGGCGGACCTGACCCTGCAGGCCCGTCCGGTACGGGGACTGACGCTGGGGGCGTCGCTTTCCTACACGGATGCGAAGTTCAATTCCTATCCGGGGGCGCAGTGCTATGTGCTGCAATCCAATGCAAGCTGTGCCGTGAACAACACGTTTGACGCCGGCGGCTTGCGGGTCCCGCTGTCGGCCAAGTTCACCAGCACCTTGACGGCGGATTACACCGTGCCGGTGACCGACAGCCTGGATGGCGTCACTGGCGTCACCTATTACCACCGCTCGCCGCTGAACTCCGGCTTTGCGCCGGGGATGACGGTTCCCACCACGGATCGCTTTGACGCCAATCTGGGGATCAAGGCGGAAAGCTGGTCGGTCAGCCTGTTCTGCAAGAACTGCTTCAACCAGATCAGGCCCTACGCCATTGGCAATGATGCCGGCGATGCCGTCAATGCCAAGACCCTGTCTCTGACCCAGCGGTTCAATTACGACTCCGTCCGCACCCTCGGCGTGCGCATGGGCGTGAACTTCTGATCCTCACGACCCCGTGGGGAGGCTGAGGCTTCCCCACGGGGCGATGACGGGAATCCTGACCAAGAGGGAGTGCAACGCCTTGAGCGCGTTCAAATATGGGGTGTCGCTCTATAGCTACACCGAAGATCTCGGTACCGTGATGAGCCTGGAGGATGCCTTCGATCATGTCGCGGGCACCGGTTCCACGGGTATCGAAATCCTGGGTGAAACCAGCATTCCCACTTATCCGGAGCCGACATCGGCCTGGCTGGATAACTGGTTCGCTCTGCTGGACCGATACCGGTTGGAGCCGACCAACATGGCGGCCTGGGTGGATACCCGCATCACCATTGGCCGCAACATGAGTGCGCAGGAGGGGACGGCGCAGATTGCGCAGGACCTGCGGCTGGCGCACCGGCTGGGCTTCAAGTTCCTGCGGCCCAAGTTCGGGGTGATCGATGGCGACCTGACCCCCGATCCGATCTGGGAGCCGGCGGTTGAGCGCAATCTTGATCTGGCGCAGCAGTTGGACATCGTGATCCTGCCGGAAATCCATTCCCCGACACCGATCCGCCATCCGGTGACGGATGCCTACATCGCCTTCATCGAACGGACCGGCACGAAGAATTTCGGTCTGATGATCGATACCGGCATCTTCCAGGACCGTCCCCTGAACAAATGGGGCGGCGGGGAAACGGATGAAATCCGCAAGGGCGCGCTGAGCTTCCTCAACGGTATCAAGGTGCCGGTCGAACATCTGGTCGACGTCATCAAATATGTGCCCTTCATCCAGGCCAAGTTCCACCATATCGACGAGACGCTGCACGACCACCACATCCCGTGGGACCGGATTATCCCCATGCTTAAGAAGTTGGGTTATGCGGGTTACCTGTCCAGCGAATATGAAGGTGCCCGCGACCCCTGGGTGTCGATTGAGCAGGTGCGCCGTCAGCACGCCCTGATCCGCAAACTTGAAGCCGAATACGATGCCGCCCACGGGGGGAACCTCCATGCTTGAGCGCAGCCATATCCAGAGCACGGGTTTCCACAATATCGGCCCTGTCGGTGCGCGCACCGGCTTTGAGGTGCGTATCCGTCAGCCCAATTACCGCAGCTCCCGCCTCAGCCTGATTGAAGGGGTCGATCTGGTGATCGATGGGGTGGAATATCCCGCTGAACAGAGCCGCATCCGCGTGGGCGACCGGGAGTATACCCATGCGGAGATGGCTGAGGAAACGGTGGCCCGCCTCTATGTCGGTACCTTCTTCACGGTGATCGTGCCCAAGGAAGGTGGTCTGGCGCCGGGCGTTCACCATGTGGCCAGCTCCATCCGTTTCCGCCACCCCTATTTCCCGCCGCAGTTCCAGCCGGTTTTCGTGCGCGATGCGCGGCACGCCACGATCATCCTGCCGTAACAAACGAAGAA
>JAEMSB010000355.1:4095-5250 GCA_016463045.1 Niveispirillum sp. | reverse complement strand
GGTGGGGGCTTTGGCGCTGGCGGCGGGCCGGTCACGGGCGGCGGCGGCTTGAACCAGCTCAGCAGTTCTTCGCCACAGCCATCGCCATCGGGCGGCGGCTCCTGCGTCTCGCATTGGCCAGCCCCTGACGGGCAGGCCAACCGTACATGCAAATGGGCGGCATGCCCGAACCAGGGCCGCACCTTGTGCAACCAGGCCTTGTCGCCGGTTTCCCGCTCACACAAAGCCAGCTTGATGGCCGGATTCACGAAGATACGGGTCACATTGGGGGCGGCTGCCGCCAGCTTCACCAGACGGGCCTGGGCCGGGCCGAAATTGCTATTCACGCGCTGGGCCTTGGTGTCCACCATACTGGCGAAATCCTCCCGCTCCCGCGCGGGAAGGGGCAGACGACCCAAATCCAGGGCAAACCAGATATCGGCATCCAGCCCCATCTGGTGGCTGGCATGGCCCGTCTTCATGCGCCCGCCGCGCGGCATGGACATGTCGCCAATGGACAGGATGCCCAGCCCCTCCCGCTCCACCTCTCCGGCCAGGGCCTTCAGATAGGCGGTCAGCTGGGGATGGCCGTAATTGCGGTGGCGGGACAGGTTCAGCACCTGGAAGCCCTGACCATCGGCGGGCAGCGCCTCGGCCCCCCGCACGCAGCCATTGGCATAAGTCCCGATGGGTTCGGGCGTGCCTTTGCCAGGATTGCGCAGGCTTTGCGGGGCGGGGGCGTTGCTGTGCTGATGGGTATCAGCGGCAAAGACCGGGGCGGTGCCCAGCAGCAGGGCCAGCAGGCCCGGAACAATAGGACGCGTCAGACGCCCCATTGCCGCACGCGGCCCGTATCGACATGCACGAAGCCGGTCTTGCTGTAGATGCCGACGCCACCCATGCGCAGGTTCAGCGCTTCCTGGCGGATGCGGCTCAGCTGCCGGCCCGCCATGGTGATGTCGATGGCCTTGCCTTCCATATGCAGGCTCTTGGTCGCCACACCTTCCGACTTCGACGCCAGCATGGCGTTGGTCTTGGGGCAGCGATAGCCGGAGATCACCTGGAACGGCTCATCGGTGCGCAGGCGCTGACGCAGCTGGAACAGCAGGTCCAGCAGCTTGGGATCCATGCTCCCCACCTCGCCCGTGCGCCAGTCGCGCAGCATGTGGTTCACAT
>JAEMSB010000355.1:0-4085 GCA_016463045.1 Niveispirillum sp. | reverse complement strand
GCGCGGAGCGGTCGTAGGAACCGTTATTGTAATAGGTGACGCGCAGCTTCTCGCTGGTATGCAGCGACACGAAGGACAGCTGCCGGCGGGGTGCCGCGACGGAGGCGGCGTCTGCCGGATTGGTGATGATGGTGGGCGCGGCAATCGCGGCACCGGCACCCAGGAACAAACCACCCAGCCCGCGCAGGAAGCCGCGGCGGCCCGTCTCAACAGCGGTATCGAGGGCGGAACAGGGGACAAGGGCGGATTCAGGTTGGGTGTCGGGCGTCATACCAATGGTCAGATCGGTCGTGTTCGGCCGTGCCACCATGCCCTAATCCCCCTTCAGCCCCGTCAGGCACCCCCCGCGTCCGTTGCGCCGGGGACACTCTCTTTCCTGATTTCGTCAAATGCCCCGCGCCACAAGCAGGACACATTTGCACTTCTGGCAGAACGGCATAGGGGGTGCAAGCAGAAATCCACCCTTCCGGCCTATTTCCTGTCTATCTCTTCCGTGATCGGGAGATTACGGGGGGCTATCCTTGACCCGCCCCGCCGCCGCCCCGCCAGGGGCCAGCCGCGCCTCGGCCTCCACCGCATCCCATTTCACGCGCGACGCGCGCATGGCGGTGGCCAGCTTGCGGTCGCGGCCATAGATGTCGGACCGGAAATTCACCGTTCCATCATCGGCCACAAACGACGTAACATAGGAGATATGGATGGGGATGGGCTTTTTCAGGCGCACGACGGTGCGCTGACCGCTGGCCAAGACCTCATCGACCTTGGCGCGCGGCCAGTCGGTGGTGCCGGTCAGGCGCAGGATAGTGTCGGCCACGTCGAACGGATGCTCCACCCGGATGCAGCCATGGCTGAAACTGCGGTTGGCTCGGTTGAACAGGTTCTTGGACGGCGTGTCGTGCAGATAGACGTCGAATTCATTGGGGAACATCATCTTGATGCGGCCCAGGCTGTTCTTGTCCCCTGGCACCTGACGCACGCGATAGGGCAGGCGGGTCATGTGCGCCCAATCCAGGGTCTTGGGATCGACCGGCACCGCACTTTCCGACCAGTCGGACAGCAGCTCATAGCCCTGCTTGGCCAGATAGGTGGGGTCCTTCTTGGCCTTAGGGAAAATCTCATCCCGCACAATCTTGGCCGGCACATGCCAATAGGGATTGATCTCCAGATAGGACATCTTGCGGGAAAAGACGGGCGTGCGGGTGGACGTGGTGCCCACCACCACGCGGGCCTCATGCACCACATTGCCCTGATCGAAGATCGACAGGTGGAAGGCCGCCAGGTTCACCAGGATATAGGACGGGCCCATATCGATGGGCATCCAGCGCCAGCGCTCCATATTCATGGCGATCTGGGCCACGCGCTGTTCGGCACTGATATTGAGGGCCAGCAGCGTCTGCTTGCCCAGCACCCCGTCAGGCTCCAGCCCGTGCCGGCCCTGGAACTTCTGCAGGGCCGCAATCGTGGCCTCATCAAACAGGGTCGGGTCTTCCGGCACCGGCGCATCCGCCGCCAGTTCCCCAGTCACCTTCAGCCGGGCGCGCAGGGCCGGCAGCCGTTCGTCATTACCGCCGGGCTTCAGGGAGACATCGGTGACGGGTACGGGCATCCACCCGCCCGCCGCCGCCAATTCCCGATATTGCTGCAATGCGCCTTTCAGGCGCTGATACTCGGCCCGGCGGGGTGGCAGCTCGGCCAGTTCGACGCCAGGATCGGCCAAGGTGGCCAGCCGGCTCAACAGGGTCAGGACATCGATCTCACGCTTTTCGACATAAAGCTCGCTGTCGATGCTCATGGGGGCCAGCCGGCCCGTGGCCAGATCGCGCCCATAATCAAGCGCCCCATGCGACAGCATCACTTCCAGTTCGGCCAGCGCATCCGGACTGTCGCCACGTTCCAGCAGGGTGGCGATACGGGCCACGCCATAATCGGCGGGATTCAGCCCCTGCGACGCCGCCTTTTGCAGGGCCAGCAGCAGCAATCGGGCACGGTCTGACGGCTTGCCCTGCTCAATCCAGGCGGGGGCATAGTGCCGCTTCTCATAAAAACGCCCCAGCGTCAGCAGGTCCTGGCTGTCGCGGTCGGTTTCCGGCGTGCCTACGCCGCTGGTTAGCCGGTGCTGCAGGGCGGTGGTAAAGTCGGGGGCCGCCTTCGCGGCGGCGGACAGGGTCAGGAACCCGGTCAGAAGCCCCACACACAGGCCACGAAACACACCTTCACCCACCATCATCTCCGCAGCGCCACCCTGACAGGGTGCAGCGTAGCATCAGGTTCGGGGAATACGAACCCCTCCTTCAGGCGAAGCCAAGGAACAGGGCCAGTGAACGATTGACCGCCAGCATGGTCTCATCGTCCAGCCTGCCAAATGCCTGTCCCAGACGGTCACGCCTCGCGGTCATGATCTTGTCGATCATGATTTGAGACGGTTTACGCAGACCATTCGAGGCTGTGGGTTCCACCGTCAGGCGGATCAAGGGAGCATCAACCAAGGTCCCCGACAGCAGCGCCACCGTCAGCGTACCCGTTGCATCGAACTGATTTGCTTGGATGATCAGGGCTGGGCGTGGTTTGCCGAAATCACCCGGCGTTGCGACAGTGACCAGATCACCGCGCCTCATATGGGCTTGTCTTCCAAATCGGCAAGCACATCATCCAACAGCTCAAGAAGGCCCTCATCCGCATTATCCGCACGGGCTACGGTTAGGGATTGCCGATGGCATTCGTCGGCAAAACCAGGGCGCGTCGTATCCGGTACCCAAATCTGAACGGGGCGCAAACCGGCTGCGCGCAGGGATGTTCTGCGCCGGGTTCCACTTCGGGCCTGTTCTGGTGTGGGCATGATCATCTCCCCTCCCAACAACATAGGAAAGGTAAGACGTCGAATCTACCCCCTCACCGCGTCGGGCGCGGGGTCGGGCCGGAATAGTCGTAGAAGCCACGGCCAACCTTGCGACCCAGCCAGCCTGCCTCGACATATTTCACCATCAGCGGGCAGGGGCGGTACTTGCTGTCGGCCAAGCCCTCATAAAGCACCTGCATGATCGACAGGCAGGTATCCAGCCCGATGAAATCCGCCAGTTCCAGCGGGCCCATCGGGTGGTTGGCACCCAGCTTCATGGCCGTGTCAATGGCCTCCACCCCGCCCACGCCCTCATACAGGGTGTAGACCGCTTCATTGATCATGGGCAGCAGGATGCGGTTGACGATGAAGGCGGGGAAATCCTCAGCGATGGCCGCCGTCTTGCCCAGTCGGAGGGTCAGGGCCTTGATGGCCTGGAAGGTCGGGTCATCGGTGGCGATGCCCCGGATGATCTCCACCAGCTGCATCACCGGCACCGGGTTCATGAAATGCATGCCGATGAATTTTTCCGGCCGGTCGGTTGCGGCGGCCAGCCGGGTGATGGAGATGGAGCTGGTATTGGTCGCCACCATGGCGGTGGGCGAAAGATTGGGGACCAGGGCCTTCAGGATCAGGCGCTTGACGTCTTCCGACTCGGTCGCCGCCTCGATCACCAGATCGCTGTCCTTGAAGATCGACAATTCGGTGGAGGTGCCGATACGGGCCAGGGCCGCATCCTTTTCGGCATCACTCATCTTGCCCTTGGCGATCTGACGATCGTAATTCTTGGCGATACCGGCCACAGACTTGGACAGCTGTTCGGCATTGATGTCCGAGATCACCACCGACAGGCCCGCCGCCGCGCAGACCTGCGCGATGCCGCTGCCCATCTGACCCGCCCCGATAACGCCAACCTTCTCGATCATCACAGTCCCCATTCAGGGTTGGAATTCCAACATATGCCAACGGCATAAAATCTTGACCGGTGGTCAATAATTCATGCCCCTCAATCGCCGGCACCCACATGCGTGGGTTTGGCTACGCGCCACGTGGCGCGCGGCGGCGGTCGCCGCCGTACGGGCGGTCAACAATTTTGACCGCCCGCATCCCCAGTCTTGCATGAAGGCCACGCCTTCGTCCCGGCGACATTTGTCCAATACCGGTTTGGAAAAAACGCGCCGGGGTCTGCTCCGGCGCGTCCTTCTCACATCACCCCAGCGCCTCGGTCAGCTCCGGGACGATCTTGAAC
>JAEMSB010000354.1 GCA_016463045.1 Niveispirillum sp. | reverse complement strand
GCGACGCTGGCATCACGCCACCACTGGGCCTCCTTCTGCTGGATGGACAGGAAGGCGGCAGTCTGCTGCCAGCGGTCCTCATCGACCTTGCCGCGCAAGCCATCCCAGGTGCGGCGCATGCTGGCGACGCTGTCGATACCCTGACCATAGCGGTACAGCAGTTCGGCCCAGAGCGTGCGTCCCGTGGACAGCTTCTCCTGCCAGCCGACATGATGGAACCAGAGCAGGAATTCCGGTGGCGTGGTCTTCACCTTGTCGAACCGGTCCGCCCAGACTTTTGCGTACTGGTCCACGGCCCCCGTACCCTTGCGCGTGCGGTCGAAACCGATCCCGTCCTTGGTGGCGCGGTGGTAATAGACCGATGTCCAGTCGGCGCGCGGACCGCCAGCCACCCATGGCGCCGGGCCATAATGATGCCCCCGGCCCATCAAATGGTGCAGGCCGATGGGCGTCATGTAATCCACCACGGCCTGATGCGAGGGCATCATCATGGACAGGATCGGGTCGATAATGGCCGGATCGGGGCTAAAGGTGGCGGCGGCCCATTCGCGTGCGATGGCGGCGGACGTCAGGTCATGGTTCCAGGCCAGACGGCCATAGGCGTACCAGTTGGCCTGATCGAAGGTGGAACCGGACCAGTTGCGGTCGCTGCCGATATTGGCGACGCCAGCCATGGCCGACAGCTTATGTCGATCCAGGCTACCATCCACCACCTTGGCGACCGTCGAACCCTTTTTCGGGCGGTAGGTGTCGGCGTCCAGCACCTCCTTCCACATCGGCGCCAGATAGGCCAGATGGGTGGCAAAGCCCAGATATTCCTTGGTGATCTGGAATTCCATCATCAGCGGCGTCTTCGGCATGGCGCCGAACAGCGGATGGAACGGTTCACGCGGCTGGAAATCGATGGCGCCGTTCTTAACCTGCACCAGGACATTGTCGCGGAACTTGCCATCCAGCGGCACGAACTCCGTATAGGCCTGTTTGGCGCGGTCGTCGGGTGTTTCGTGGCTGTAGACGAAGGCCCGCCACATGACGATGCCGCCATGCGGGGCTACCGCATCGGCCAGCATGTTGGCGCCGTCGGCATGGGTGCGGCCATAATCCTGCGGGCCGGGCTGGCCTTCCGAATTGGCCTTCACCAGGAAGCCACCAAAATCGGGGATGATGGAATAGATCTCATCCGCCTTGGCCTTCCACCACGCCGCGACCGCGGGGTCGGCCGGGTCAGCATGGGGCAGGCCGCCGATTTCCTTGGGCGCGGAGAATCGGGCCGTCAGATAGACGCGGATGCCATAGGGCCGGAAAACCGCCGCCAGGGCCGCGACCTTTTCCAGATAGGGCCGGGTCAGGATGGTGGCGTTGGCATTCACATTGTTCAGGACGGTGCCGTTGATGCCAATGGACGCATTGGCGCGGGCATAGTCGGTATAGCGCGGGTCCTTCCAGTCCGGCAGCTTGTGCCAGTCCCAGATCGATTCGCCCGCGTACCCCCGCTCCACATAGCGGTCCATATTGTCCCAGTGGTTCAGAATGCGGCGGTCGATCTTCGGCACTTCCCGTACATTCAGCGTGGCCAGTGGCGCCGTTTCCTGCGCCAGACGCAGCAGGTGGAAAACGCCATAGAGCAGGCCCGTACGCGACCCGCCGGCAATTACCGTGCGGTCGCCGACACTGCGGATGACATAGCCGTCAGGGCCAAGCCCGCCCAGGTCCAGGCCCAATGCCTTGATGGCGGGATCATTGGGGGTGCCCAACAGCACCTTGCCACCGGGGACCACCGATACCGGCTTACCCAGCAGGCCCGACAGGCCGCGCGACAGTTCCACCACGGCGGTGTCATTGACATCTGCCGCCTCAATGCTGCCCAGGCGTGTTTCCGTCTGGGAGAGCGCGGCACCGGTCAGCGGTCGGAACCGCAGCCACAGATCATAGCCGTCTTCCGCATGGGCGGAGCCCAGCAGGCTGGCGGCCAGCAGCAGCCCTGCCAGCAGGCGTGCAATCACTCGCATTTTTCCTCCCTGCCGCCGGCCTGTATCGACCGGTCATGTACTTGGCCCCGTTTCGGGGTTGGGTGGGGGATGATCAGCGCCCTACCATTGTGGGAACTATGGTAGCGCTATCAAGATTCCGCAAGAGGGTGCTCGACCCTTGCTGGTATGGTAGTATGGATGTCGCAAAACGGCAACGGGCATATCGGCCATGGATCGCGATATTCCGCGGATCATTGCCTCACATGGTCCGGGCCAGGCGCGAACTACCGGCGCAGCGGCGGAATCATTTTACCGCTAACATTCGCGCTTGACCCTTTCTGGTATGGTAGTATACATGAATGGTAACGGCAACGACGACGCTATGATTGCCGCCGACGCTCTACCCGGTGACGGGTGCAGAGTTCGGGAATGAATGACAGGGAGTGGAACGGGTGGAACGGGACCAGGAAAGGCCCGGCCTGTGGCCGATCGACATGGACAGCAATGAGCCGGTGGCGCGCCGCGTCTTCCGGGAGTTGCGCCGTGCCATTGTCCGCATGGTGTTCCTGCCGGGGCAGGCCCTTTCGGAACAGGAAATCGCCGACCAGCTGGGCGTCAGCCGTCAGCCGGTGCGGGAGGCCTTCATCAAGCTGGCGGATGCCGGCCTGTTGCAGATCAAGCCGCAGCGCGGTTCTTTTATCGTGAAGATCTCCGTCAAACAGGTCTTCGATGCCCGTTTCGTGCGTGAGGCGGTGGAAGTGGCGGTTGCGGCCCGCGCCGCGGCAGAGGCCAGCCCCCGCCATATCGAGGAATTCCGCGCCAACCTGAAGCAGCAGGCGATTGCCATCGAGGATCGCGACAATGGCCGCTTTATGGAGTTGGACGAGGCATTGCACCGGTCCATCGCCATGTCCGTCGGCTGTGACTATGCCTGGCGCGTGGTGGAGGAAACCAAGGCACAGATGGACCGCGTGCGGTACCTGTCTATGCCTGACGCGACACCGCTGCCGCGCCTGATCGCGCAGCATACATCCATCGTGGATGCCATTGCCGCCCATGACGCCGACGCGGCGCAGGCGGCCATGCGTCTGCACCTGCGGGAAATCCTGGCCTCTCTGCCGGAGCTGGAGAAGCGGTTCCCCGCCCTGTTCAACCATGACATTCCGGACGCGCCATAGGGCGTTTTGTCCGCCGGAGCCGCTGATGCGCATTACCAACGCCTATTGCATCGTCACCTCACCGGGACGCAACTTCGTGACGCTGAAGATCGTCACGGATGAGGGCGTGTACGGTATCGGTGACGCGACCCTGAACGGGCGCGAGCTGGCGGTGGAATCCTATCTGACCAATCATGTCATCCCCTGCCTGATCGGTCGCGACCCGCATCAGATCGAGGATATCTGGCAGTATCTCTACAAGGGCGCCTATTGGCGGCGCGGGCCGGTCACCATGTCGGCCATCGCGGCGGTCGATACCGCCCTGTGGGATATCAAGGCCAAGGCGGCGGGCATGCCGCTCTATCAGCTTCTGGGCGGGAAAAGCCGTGACGGCGTCATGGTCTACAGCCATGCCAATGGCCGCGACATCGAAGAGGCGATGGACCGTGTGGCCCAGTACAAGGAGAAGGGCTTCAAGGCCATCCGCGTACAGGCCGGCGTGCCGGGCCTGGACAAGGTCTATGGCGTGCCCAAGGGCGGTTCGTATGAACCCGCCATCCGCGCCACCATGCCGGATGAAAGCCTGTGGGCCACAGAACCCTATCTGGATTTCGCACCCAAGCTGTTCGCGGCGGCGCGCGATCGGTTCGGCTGGGATCTTCATCTGCTGCATGATGTGCATCACCGCCTGACCCCAATCGAGGCGGCCCGGCTGGGCAAGTCGTTGGAACCCTATCGCCTGTTCTGGATGGAGGACCCGACGCCGGCGGAAAACCAGGAGGCGTTCCGCCTGATCCGGCAGCATACGGTAACACCGGTGGCGGTGGGGGAAGTGTTCAACTCTATCCATGATTGCCGCGAGCTGATCCAGAACCAGCTGATCGACTATATCCGCGCCACCATCGTGCATGCCGGCGGCATCACGCATCTGCGCCGCATCGCAGCGCTGGCGGAGCTATATCAGGTGCGCACCGGCTTCCATGGTGCCACCGACCTGTCGCCCGTCTGCATGGGCACGGCCCTGCACTTTGATACCTGGGTCCCGAATTTCGGCATCCAGGAATACATGATCCACGCGCCGGAAACCGACGCGGACTTCCCCCATGCCTACAGCTTCAAGGATGGCTACCTGCAACCCGGCGAGGCCCCCGGCCATGGGGTGGATATCGATGAGGAACTGGCAAAGAAGTACCCCTACACGCAAGCCTACCTGCCAGTCGCCAGACTGCGGGATGGCAGCATGTGGGATTGGTGAGGCCGTAGGTCAGGTCGGGGCGTGAGCCCCGCCCTGACGGTAAAGGATTGAAAGCCTTATCTGTCAGGGCTCGCCTTCGGCTCGACCTGACCTACGGCGGATTTTCCATTCCGACCTTCCCCCCACCGTCGCGCCCCCGCGCCGGTGAACGCCTTTGCTTACCCCGAAGGAACCACCCGCTGATGCCCACCACTCCTCGCCTTGGCCGACGTTGGATTGTCGTGGCGCTGCTGTTCGCGGCCACGGTGATCAACTATGTCGACCGGCAGATGCTGGGCCTGCTGAAGCCGACCTTGTCGGTGGAGTTCGGGTGGACGGAAACGGACTACGCCGACATTGTCTTTGTGTTCCAGGCGGCCTATGCCGTCTGTTACCTGCTGTTCGGGCGGTTCATCGATGTGATCGGCGCGCGCTGGGGCTATGCGCTGGCCTTCACGGTCTGGAACCTGGCTCATATCGCCCATGCCGCCGCCTCCACCCTCACGCAGTTCATGCTGGCCCGCCTGTTTTTAGGTGCCGGTGAGGCGGGCAACTTCCCGGCGGGGCTGAAGGCCGTGGCCGACTGGTTCCCCAAGCAGGAACGGGCGCTGGCGGTTGGCGTGTTCAATGCCGGGGCCAATATCGGCGCCATCATCACGCCGCTGATCGTGCCGGTCATCACCATCACCTGGGGCTGGCAGGCGGCGTTTGTGGTGACGGGCCTCTTGTCCTTCATCTGGCTGGCCGCCTGGCTCGCCTTCTACCGCACGCCAGATCAGCATAAGGGCGTGACGGCGGAAGAACTGGCCCATATCCGCTCCGACCCCGCCGATCCGTCGGGCAAGGTCGGCTGGGGCGTGCTGGTCACGCGGCGGGAGACCTGGGCCTATGCGCTGGCCAAGTTCCTGAC
>JAEMSB010000353.1 GCA_016463045.1 Niveispirillum sp. | reverse complement strand
GGCGTGGGACGGGCGGGGACGGGTGCAGTGTCATCGGCCATGTCCCATCGTGCCATGGATTTTTTTGTGCGCAAGCGAAACGATCAATGACATCATCGCTAAGCTTTACCCCGGTCCCGGATCAGGAGTGTTTCGCGCATGACCGTCCCGTACCCCCGTGACCTTGTCGGCTATGGCGCCCATCCGCCGCATCCACGCTGGCCGGGCGATGCCCGCATCGCGGTGCAGATCGTCATGAATTATGAGGAGGGCGGGGAGAATTGCCTGCTGCATGGCGATGGGCAGTCCGAGGCCTATTTGCAGGAGGTGGTGGGGACGCAACCCCTGGCAGGGCAGCGCAACCTGTCGGTGGAGTCCGTTTACGAATATGGCAGCCGGGCCGGGTTCTGGCGGCTGATGCGGCTGTTTGAGCGCTATGGGATCAAGATCACCTGCTACGCCGTCGCCATGGCGCTGGCCCGCCATCCCGATGCCGCCAGGGCCATGGTGGAGGCCGGGCATGAGATCGCCTCGCACGGCTGGCGCTGGATCGATTACCAGAATGTGCCGGAGGAGATGGAGCGGGAGCATATGCGCCTTGCCATCGATACCATCCGCGATCTGACGGGGGAACGGCCCTTGGGATGGTACACGGGCCGGCTGGGGCCGAACACAAGGCGGCTGGTGGTGGAGGAGGGCGGGTTCCTCTATGACGCGGATGCCTATAATGACGATTTGCCCTATTGGCTGCCGCCCGGCACCTATGCGGGGCAGGGGGAGCCGCATCTGGTCATCCCCTATACGTTGGACGTCAATGACATGAAGTTCGGCACGGCCCAGGGCTTCAACCAGGGGGATGATTTCTTCACCTATGCCCGCGACGCTTTTGACGCGCTGTATGCGGAGGGGGAGACAGCGCCCAAGATGATGTCGGTCGGGCTGCATACCCGCCTGATTGGCAGGCCGGGGCGGGTGCGGGGCCTGGAGAAATTCCTGGACCATGTCATGGCGCATGACAAGGTGTGGGTGGCCCGGCGCGTGGATATCGCGCGGCACTGGCGGGCTGTGCATGCGTGGCGGAAAACGAGTAGCTAGAGCAGCGGGTTTGTTGACTGTAGCAATCTCTACTGTCATCCCCGCTTTCGCGGGGATGACGGCTAGGTCTGCTTCCACTTGCTTCGCGGATTAAGCGCGAGCCTTAATCTGCGCTACGTACTCCCCATTATTCCCCACCCCAGCCGCCGGGCGATGTCGGACCCGTCTCATCCGCGCGGACGCGGAACCAGGCGGCGTACATGGCGGGCAGACTATAGATCGTGAGTGCGGTTGCCACGATCAGGCCGCCCATGATGGAGATGGCCATGGGTCCCCAGAAGCTGGAGCGGGACAGCGGGATCATGGCCAGGACGGCGGCGGCGGCGGTGAGTGCGATGGGGCGGGCCCGGCGCACGGTCGCATCAACGATGGCATCGAAACGGCCATGGCCGGCGGCGATATCCTGTTCGATCTGATCGACCAGGATGACCGAGTTGCGCATGATCATGCCGGCCAGCGCGATCACGCCCAACTGCGCCACGAAGCCAAACGGCTGATTGAACAGCAGCAGGGCCAATGTCACCCCGATCAGGCCCAGCGGGGCCGTCAGGAAGACCAGGATCACCCGCTGGAAGCTTTGCAGCTGTACCATCAGCACCGTCAGCATCAGGACCAGCATGACGGGCACGACCGCCATGATGGAGGCCTGACCCTTGGCGCTTTCCTCCACGGCGCCCCCCACCTCAATCCGGTAGCCGGTGGGCAGCTTGGCGCGCAACGGACCCAAGACGGATTCGATCTGCGCCACCACGGTCGGGGCCTGGATATTGCCCTTCAGGTCGGCGCGGACGGTCAGGGTCAGGTCACGCGACCGGGTCCAGAGGATCGCTTCCTCCAGCCCATATTCCAGGCGCGCCACCTGTGACAGCGGCACGGGGCCGTTGGGGCCGCGCAGGCGCAGTTCGGCCAGACGGTCCGACGCCACCCGTTCATCCTGACCGGCGCGCAGCACCACGTCGATCAGTTCGATGCCTTCGCGGTACTGCGTGGCGGTGTAGCCGGTCATGACCGTCTGCAGGGCCAGGGACAGATCCTGGCTGGTGACGCCCAGCGCGCGGGCCCGGTTCTGATCCACCACCAGACGGACCGATTTCAGCTTTTCCGTCCAGTCGAGATTGACATCGACGGTGTGCGGATTGGCACGCATCAGGTCGCGCAGGTCGCTGGCGATGCTGCGCAGCATTTCCGGGTCGCGACCCATGATGCGGAACTGCACCGGATAGCCCACGGGTGGGCCGTTTTCCAGCCGCGCCACACGGGTGCGAACGTCGGGGAAGCGGGCTTCCAGATCATGCGGCAGGGTGCGGGCCATCTCCACTGTCCGTTCCAGCGACTTGGTCACCACAATGAACTGCGCGAAATTGGGACGCTTCAGCTCCTGGTTCAGGGGCAGGTAGAAGCGCGGTGCGCCATTGCCGACAAAGGCGCTGTAACTTTCGATACCGTCATCCTTGGCAAATACCGCCTCCAACTCCTTCACGCGGGCCTGGGTGACATTGATGGAGGTGCCTTCGGGCAGTTCCAGGTCGACCACCAGTTCCAGGCGGGCGGAATTGGGGAAGAATTGCTGCTGCACAAGGCCGAAGCCGGCGATAGAGACGACAAAGGCCCCCACGGTCGCCGCGATCACCATGTAACGGTGGCGGACGGTCCAGACCAGGCTGGCCCGCAGGCGGCGGTAAAGCGGCTTCTGATAAGCGGCGTTATGATCCTCGCTATGCCCGCCCTCCAGATTCTGCGGCAGCATCTTGTAGCCCAGATAGGGCGTGAAGATCACTGCCACCAGCCAGGAGACCAGCAGGGCCGTGGCCACCACCCAGAAGATAGCGCCCGTATATTCACCCGCTGCCGAATGGGCAAAGCCCACGGGCACGAAACCCGCCGCCGTGACCAGCGTGCCTGACAGCATGGGAAAGGCCGTGGAGGTCCAGGCGAAGGCCGCAGCCTTGGCCCGGTCCCAGCCCTGTTCCAGCTTCACCATCATCATTTCGACCGCGATGATGGCGTCATCGACCAGCAGGCCCAGCGCGATGATCAGGGCGCCGATTGAGATTTTGTGCAGGTCGATGCCCGCCATCTTCATCACGCCGAAGGTAACCGCCAACACCAGCGGCACTGACAGTGCCACCACGATGCCGGTGCGCAGGCCCAGCGACAGGAAGGTGACGACCAGCACGATGGCCAGGGCTTCGGCCAGGGCGCTGGCGAATTCGTCGATGGAGCTGCGGACCACGGTCGGCTGATCGGCGACGAGCGCGATGTCGATGCCTTGCGGCAAGGCAGCCTGGATTGTCTTCATCTCCGCCTTGACGGCGTCGCCCAGCTTCAGGATGTCGCCGCCGGCGGCCATGGCGATGGCCAGACCCGTGACTGCCTCTCCGTTGTGCCGCATCAGGGTTTCGGCTGGGTCCTGTGCCGTGCGGCGCACGCTGGCGATATCGCCCAGGCGCAGCAGGCGACCGCCGGCCTGGATCGGCAGCTGTGCCACCTGTTCCTCGGTCTTCAGGGCGCCGGTGACGCGCACGCGGATACGGTCGGTACCGGTATCGATCAGGCCGGTCGGGTTGACGGCGTTCTGCGCGGCCAGGGCCTGCCCGATCTCTTGTACCGTCACGCCGAGCGAGGCGAGGCGGCCCGTATCAAATTCCACATAGATCTTCTCATCCTGCACGCCCAGCAGGTCGACCTTGCCGATCGACGGCAGGGTCAGCAGGCGCTGGCGCGCGGCCAGCAGGACCTGACGCATCTCGGTCTGGCTGAACCCGTCGCCCGTGAAGGCATAGATGATGCCGAACGTATCGCCGAATTCATCGTTGAATTGCGGGCCGATGACGCCGGCGGGCAGGGTGTGGGCCATGTCGCCCACCCGTTTGCGCACCTGATACCAGATGTCGGGCAGGGTGTCGGAACGGGTGTAATCATGCAGGTTGATGAAGATCACCGTTTCGCCCGGCCGCGCATAGGAGCGGGTGAAGTGATAGTTCGGCACCTGCTGCAAGGTCTGTTCGATGCGGTCGGTGACCTGTTCCTGCATCTCCCGCGCGGTGGCACCCGGCCACTGCGCCGTCACCACCATGGTGCGGATGGCGAATTGCGGGTCTTCGGCGCGGCCCAAGGTTACGAAGGAATAGGCGCCGACAGCCAGCGACATGATGATCATGAACAGCACAAGCGCCTGATGCCGGATGGCCCAAGCGGAAAGGTTCAATCCGCTCACGGCAGGCCCCCATCCCAGACGCGCACGGGCAGATTGGCATCCAGACGGTGGGCACCGGCGGTTACCACCAGCTCACCCTCCTTCACCCCGGATTTCACGGCCACTCCATCGGGACGGTAGGCCGCAACCTCCACCGGGCGCAGCAGCACCCGGTCCTTGGACGGGGCCAGCACCCAGACGGCGGGCTTGTCCCCCTGATGGAACAGGGCGGACGAGGGGAGCAGGGCCAGGGCGGCGGCATCCGCTTCGGGGAAGCTGACACGGGCCGTCATGCCAAGGCGAACGGCGTCGGGCGCATTGGCGGGCAGGGTGACGCGCAGGCGGAAGGTGCGGCTGGCCGGGTCGGCGACGGGCGTGATCTCGCGGATGCTGCCGATGAGGTTGATATCGCCATCGGCCCAGAGCGCCACAGTCGCAGTACCCCCCACCGACAGGCGGGCAAGGTCGCCTTCTGCCACATCAATGGCCACTTCACGGCCCAGGTCGGTGGCCAGGCGTAGGACGGTCTGTCCATCGCCCACCGTCTGTCCGGCATCGGCCAGGACGGCGGTGATCACCCCGCCCTGATCCAAGGTCAGGGACCCATAGGCCCGCTGATTGCGGGAGATGGACAGGGCGGATGCGGCCTCCCGCTTTTGCGCGGCGGCGGCATCGGCTGCTGCCTTTACCCGGTCGAACTGCGCCTGGGACACGGTGCCGGAGGCCAGAAGGGGGGTGTAGCGCTTCAGGTCGGCGGCGGTCTGTGCGGCCTGCGCCTCGGCCTGGGCCAGCCGCGCCTCGGCGGCCTTCAGCGACAGTTCCAGGTCGGTCGGGTCCAGGCGGGCCAGGGTCTGGCCGGGCTTTACCCGGTCACCCACCTCCACCAGACGCGCCGCGATGCGGCCACCGACCCGGAAACCAGCCTGCACCTCCGTCCGGGGGACGATGGTGCCCGTGAAGGAACGGGCGGCGTGGGCGTCCTTGAAGCTGACCGGGGCGACGCGCACGGGCCGGACC
>JAEMSB010000352.1:2621-5294 GCA_016463045.1 Niveispirillum sp. | reverse complement strand
AGCAGCTGACTCTTAATCAGCGGGTCCAAGGTTCGAGTCCTTGTGCGCCCACCAACCTTCCTCCCATCTCAAAGATATCGCCGCGAAGATAGTTTTTGTGCCCCTGTAAGGGGTAGCCTATCTGCGCATCGCCTTGATCCCGCCCCGATCCCACGTCACCATGCCCGTTAGGGGGTATGGGAATTTGCAAGGGAAGGAGGACGCGGAATCATGCGTCACCATCTGTTACTGCCGCTGCTGGCCCCGCTTTGTGCCGGCCCCGCCATGGCATCTGAGGATGCCGCGACGCCGGGCAAGGCCCGCGAAACCTGCATCGACTCGCGGCGCATCAATGGCTGGACCTCGGAAAACGACCGCTCGATCATCGTCACGCTGGGCGCTAAACAGCGCTACCGCATGGAATTGAGCCCATCGGCCAGTGTCTTCAATGTGGACAGCCAGCCGGATCTGGCCTTCATTCCGCGCAGCGACGGTTCGCTCTGTGCCGGCTGGGGCCATGTCGGGGTCGAGGGGCAGCGCATTCCCATCCTGTCGATCACCCGCTTGGCCGATCCGCCGCCCAAGGCTGCTGCGTCCGCACCATCGGAGAAATGATTTGCTATCGCCCGCCTTCGTCCCGTTCCGCACAACCGTCTGCGGCATCCAGGAACTTCCCGGCCATGCATTGGCCGGGGTTACCCACCTTGTCTCCATCCTGGACCCGGACCGGGAACCGCTGACGGCGTTCGACGATTACGGGCCGCATCACCGCATCGACCTGCGATTCGACGATATTGTCATCGAACTGCCGGAACGGATGGCGCCGCTGGACCGGCATCTGGAACGGGTGCTGGCCTTCGGACAGCGTTTGGCGGCAGAGGCGGGGACGCAAGACCATCTGCTGGTCCATTGCCATATGGGCATTTCCCGCTCCACGGCGGCCATGGCCCTGATCCTGACCCAGGCCCGCCCCGACCGCCCGGCGGTGGAAGCCCTGGCGGAGGTGGTGCGTATCCGTCCCCAGGCCTGGCCCAACCTGCGCATGCTGGAAATCGGCGGTGACATCCTGGGCCGGCGCCATGAGCTGCTGGACGGTGTCCGAGAGGTCTATCAACGCCGCGCCCAGGGGCAGGAAGAATGGCTGCGCTTCCTGCGCGAAAATCACCGCGAGCGGGAATTGACGCATATGGGTTGACCCGGGAGAGCGTCGAATGCCGTAGGTCAGGTCGAAGCGTACGCTTCGCCCTGACAGAAAAGGCTTTCAATCCATATCTGTCAGGGCTCGCCTCCGGCTCGACGTGACCTACGGGTCGGGGCTGCCGACAATCCGGTCGAACGCGGCCTTCACGGCGGCGGCCTTGCCGCGTAAGGTGGTTTCCACCGTCTCGAACGGGGTTCCCTCCGGTACCTCGGGAAGGGCAGCGCGGGCGAGGCCGGCTTTCAGGCCGGGCGGGGCCTTGGCGGCATCGAATCCGCCTTCGACCGTCAGGCGCAGGAAGCCCTGCACGCGGCGCCAGGTCTTGTGCGCGTCGATCAGCAGGTTGGCCGTCTCCACATCGATAAAGCCGCTGTCGCCCAGCCAGGCCAACGCGCCCGTGGTGTTGGGGTCGATGATTTCCGGGCGTTCCGGGGCGTGCAGCAGGGTCAGGTACTGGGCGATGAACTGGATATCGATCATGCCACCGCGCACATATTTCACGGTCCAGATATCGTCCGTATGGTGCTGCTGATCGATGCGGCCACGCATGGAGGCCACATCTTCGCGCAGCTTGGCGGGATCGCGCGGGTGGGTCAGGACCGACACGATCTCCGTCGTCAGACGCTGGCGCAGACTGTCCGGCCCCGTCACGGGACGGGCGCGGGTGAGGGCCATATGTTCCCAGGTCCAGGCGCTGTCGCGCTGATACTTGGCGAATCCATCGAAACTGACGGCCAGCGGCCCGGCATTGCCGGACGGGCGCAGGCGCATATCGACCTCATATAACTGCCCCTCCGCGGTATGGGCGGTGATGGCGTTGACCAGGCGCTGCGTCAACTTGATGAAATAATCGTTGGGGGACAGGGGCTTGGCCCCATCCGATTGCAGCACATCCTCTGGCACCTCATAGACCGTGATCAGGTCCAGGTCAGAACGCAGCGACAGAGAGCGGGCGCCCAACCGCCCTAAGCCCAGGATGGCCATGCCCGCACCGGGCAGGCGGCCATGGCGTTTGGCAAACTCCTCCTCCACTGCGCGCTGAAGGCCGGTCAACCCCACCTCCGCGACATCGGTCAGGAAGGTGCCGAGACGGTCGGCATCGCTGACATGGCGCAGGACATGGACGCCAGCGCGGAAGCGATGTTCGTTGGTCCAGCGACGGGTGAGGTCCAGCACCTCTTCAAAATAATGCGCGCCGCCAACCAGGGCATCGAATCCGGCCTCCAACTCCTCCCGGCCCGGCAGCGTGCCGAAAAAGCCCGGCAGCAGGACGGCATCCAGCGCCTGCGGCTGCCGGGCCAGTTGTTCGGCCAGACGCGGCGCCGTACCCATCACCTCGGCCACCAGATCCAGCAGATTGGGATTGGCGTAAAACAGGCTGAAAAGCTGCACCCCTGCCGGCAGGCGGGACAGGAACTCATCGAACTTCAGGAAGGCCTGATCGGGCTGCGCCGTCTTGCCAAAGGCCGCCAGCAGGGTGGGAACCAGTTCCGTCA
>JAEMSB010000352.1:0-2611 GCA_016463045.1 Niveispirillum sp. | reverse complement strand
CGTCAGCAATTCCCGCGCCCGCTGGCTGCGCGTGGCGCGGTAGCGGCCATGATGCCAGGCCCGGATCTGTCCCGCCACGGCGGACGGGTTGGCGTAACCCATCTCCCGCAGCGTCTCCATCGTGTCGGGATCATCCTCCGTGCCTGTGAAGACTAGGCTGCCGGAGCCTGACAGGGCCGGGCTTTCGGAGAAGAGATGATCGTAATGATCCTCCACCACCGTCAGCGTCGCCATCAGCCGGTCGCGGAAGGATTGGGTGTCGGGAAAGCCCAAGAAGGCGGCGATGCGGTCTACCCCGTCATCGGTCTTGGGCAATTGGTGGGTCTGCTGATCATCCACCATCTGCACCCGGTGTTCGACGGTGCGTAGGAAACGGTAAGCCTCTGACATGTCATCAGCGACCTGCCGTTCCACACGGTCGGCGGCGACCAGGGCGTACAGCGTCTCCACCGTCCCGCAGGTGCGCAAGGAGCGGTCGCGACCGCCAAAGATCAATTGCTGCGTCTGGGCGAAGAATTCGATCTCGCGGATGCCGCCGCGCCCGATCTTGATATTGTGGCCGTTGACGGTCTTTTCCCGGTGGCCCTTATGCGCGCCGATCTGCCGCTTGATGGAATGGATGTCCTGGATGGCCGCGAAATCCAGGTTCCGGCGCCAGATGAAGTGCCGGATGATGTCCATGAAGCCTTTGCCGGCCTCCAGATCCCCGGCCACGGGCCGCGCCTTGATCATGGCGGCGCGTTCCCAGTTCTGGCCCAGGCTGCTGTAATAGGCCTCCGCCGCCGAAACGCTGACGGCGACCGGCGTGGCGCCGGGGTCGGGGCGCAGGCGCAGGTCCGTGCGGAACACATACCCATCGGCGGTGCGTTCATCCATGATCCGCACCATTTCGCGCGTCGCCCGCACGAAATGCTTCGTCATCTCCCCGTCCGGCACCTGCACGATGCCATCGTCATACAGCACGATCAGGTCGATGTCGGAGGAGTAGTTCAGTTCGCGCGCCCCGAACTTGCCCATGGCCAGGACGATGTAACCGCTGCCTTTTTCTGGTTGTTCCGGGTCAGGAACGATCAGGCGGCCCATGGAAACCAGCTGCCGCAGGGCCACACGCACGGCCAGTTGCAAGGCAGCCTGTGCGAAATCGGACAGGGCGCCTGTGACCTGTTCCAGCGGCCAGTCGCCGGCCATGTCGGCCAGCCCGATCAGCAGGGCGGCGCGGCGCTTGGCGATGCGTAGGGCCTTCATCAGCTTGTCGGCACTGGTCTGTGCGCCATGATCACGCCACAGTGCCTGAACAAGGTCGTCAAAGGCCGCGTCGAAGCCGATTTCCAGCAATTGCCGGAAGAAACCCATCTCCCGTACCAGGGCGTGTCCCAGGAACGGGCTGTTGGCGAACACTGCTTCCAGCACGCGCTTTCCATGGGGATCGGCGGCATAGGAACGGGCGAAGGCGGCGAGATCGGGATCACATCCCGGACCCGTTGCTTCGTGCCAATGTTCCAGTCCGACGGCGGCACGTTGCGGATCGCCAAGGCGGGGAAGGGATTCTTGATTGAACATCGGGTGTCTACCGGGCTATCCCAAGCGGACCGCATGGGCGGGGGGCCAGACTGCCCACCGACCCTTGTTCAGGTCAAGCTGCCCGTAACGCCCGGCGCAACCCGCCGGAGAACCGAGATCGATGCTGCGTCGTACTGCCCTTATCCTGCTTGAACTGGTCACCGGCCTGTTGCTGGTGGTGCTGTTGGCGGGCGGGTATCTGGCATTCCGCCTGACGCAGCAGGGGCCGATCGGGGTGGATTTCATCACCCCCTACCTGACGCAGGAATTATCGCGGGAAGGGCCGGTCACGCTGGAGATCGACCGCACGGAACTGGCCTGGGTCGGGTTCGGCACCCCCATCGATATCCGGGTGAAGGGGGTGGAGGCGCATGGGGCCAGCGGCGCCCTGTTGGCCACCGTGCCGGAAATGCGCCTGGGCCTGTCGGTGCCGGCCCTGCTGCGCGGGCGGGTGGCGCCCACGCGCATCGATCTGGTCGAACCCAGCCTTTATGCCGAACGCACTGCCGATG
The DNA here is from genome assembly GCA_016463045.1 of Niveispirillum sp. Lineage (GTDB taxonomy): Bacteria > Pseudomonadota > Alphaproteobacteria > Azospirillales > Azospirillaceae > Niveispirillum. Next base: position 539 of record JAEMSB010000352.1, on the reverse strand, counting down.
GTGGCTTCCGCCTGGATATCGGCAGTGATAGTTCAGACCCCGAAGCGGGCGCCCGGATTCTGGCCGATCTTATCGACCAGATGCGCCGGCCCCCCGATCCGGAAGCCACCATGGGTGCGCTGCGCGACCTGCGTATCACGCGGGGCAAGCTGGTGGTCGCCAACCTTGCGACCGACACGACATGGCAAGTACCGCGCCTGGATATGCGCCTGCGCCGCGATGTGCGTGGGGTGCGGGGCACCGCATCCGCCGATATCGACATGGGCGCCAAGATCAACCAGATCGCGGCAGAGGTCACTTGGCGGGCCGAGGATGGCGCCATCACCCTGCGCAGTGGGATGGCGGACATTGTACCGGCCGAGTTTGCGGAGATCGCCCCCGTCCTGCATCCGCTGCGCGCGCTGGACGTGACATTGGCCGGCACGATCATGCTGGAACTGAAATCCGATTTGACGCCGGTGAACCTCGTCCTGGGGCTGACGGGTGGCAAGGGTACATTGTCACTGCCCGATCAATTGCCAGAACCGCTGGCCTTTGAC
>JAEMSB010000351.1 GCA_016463045.1 Niveispirillum sp. | reverse complement strand
ACATGGCGCGTAAGCCAAGCCGACGGATGTCGGCGCCTGCGACTGAGGCCGGGGATCGGTCACGATCACCGGAACATGAACCGAAACCACCCCAAAACCCCGTTCCACATGTTCCACAGGGTTAACAAAACGGAGCCACCCCACGCGTCAGCATCCCATTAACCCCATCCCGCCATGCGCCCCGTGCATCTATCGCCCCCTCGCACAAAGGCGCGGTAAGCCCTAGGTTATGCCCATGTTTACCGGAATCATCACCGATGTCGGCCGCGTCGTGGAGATCGAGCGCCGTGGCGACCTGAGACTGACCATCCAAACGCGGTTCGATATGAACAGCGTGGCCATGGGTGCGTCCATTGCTTCCAACGGGGTCTGCCTGACCGTGGTGGAGAAGCTGGCCGACGCCTATAAGGTGGATGTGTCTGCCGAAACCATCGCGCTGACCACGGTCGGCGATTGGGTGGTTGGCACGCCGCTCAACCTGGAACGCTCCTTGAAGCTGGGGGATGAGCTGGGCGGCCACCTGGTCTATGGCCATGTTGATGGCGTGGGCGAGGTTGTGTCCGTCACGCCCGATGGCGACAGCCACCGCTGGCGTTTCCGTGTGCCGCAAAAGCTGAAGCGTTTCATCGCGGCCAAGGGGTCTGTCGCATTGAACGGCGTGTCGCTGACCGTGAATGAGGTCGATGACGATGTCTTCGGCGTCAATATCATCCCGCATACGGCGGAACAGACCACCTTCGGCCTGATCGGGCCGGGGGCACGCATCAATCTGGAAGTGGACATGCTGGCGCGTTATGTCGCGCGGCTGGTGGGGAAGGACGCTTAACGACATGTCGGCTATCGAAACCCGTCTGACCGAGGACGACCGTCCCGTGCTGTCCAGCACCGAGGAACTGATCGAAGAGGCCCGCCAGGGTCGCATGTTCATCCTGGTCGATGATGAGGACCGGGAGAATGAGGGCGATCTGGTGATCCCCGCCTCTGCCGCCACGCCGGAGGCTATCAATTTCATGGCGCGCTTCGGGCGCGGCCTGATTTGCCTCGCCATCGACAGCCCCATGAATGAACGTCTGCGCCTGCCCCTGATGGCGCAGCAGAATGGCACCCGTCATCAGACGGCATTTACTGTGTCGATTGAGGCGCGGACGGGCGTGACGACAGGCATCAGCGCTGCCGACCGCGCCCGCACCATCCAGGTCGCCATCGATCCCAATGTCGACAGCCGCGATATAGTGACCCCCGGCCACGTCTTCCCGCTGCTGGCCCGTGATGGCGGCACCCTGGTCCGCGCTGGCCATACCGAGGCCTCGGTGGACCTGTCGCGGCTGGCCGGCCTGCCCGCCGCCGGCGTGATCTGTGAGATCATGAATGATGACGGCACCATGGCCCGCATGCCGGATCTGGTGAAGTTCGGGCAGCTGCATGGGCTGAAGATCGGTACCATCGCCGACCTGATCGCCTATCGTCGCCGCACAGAAACCATCGTCGAACGCTCCTACCGCACCGTTCTGGACAGCCATTTCGGCGGTCGTTTCGAGATGATCGTCTATCGCAACCGCATCTCGGGGGCGGAGCATGTGGCGCTGGTCAAGGGCGACATCCATGATGATGTGCCGGTTCCGGTGCGCATGCATGCGCTGAACATCGTCAAGGACCTGCTGGCCGACAGCCGCCATGGCCCGGTGGGCAGCCTGGAAGCCGCCATGAAGGCCGTGGGCGATGAAGGGCGCGGCGTCATCGTCCTGATGCGCGATGCCCAGCCTTTCTCGCTGGCCGACCGGTTGCGCGCCATTGATGACGGCAATGCCGAGCTGAATGGCGAGCTGCGCGATTACGGCATCGGGGCCCAGATCCTGAACGACCTGGGCGTGAAGAAGATGGTGCTACTGAGCAATACCAAAAAGACGGTGGTGGGCCTCGAAGGCTATGGCTTGACCATTGTCGGTCAAAGGGCCATACCCACCCCCTTCTGATCTTTCAACATGACGGACTGGATGGCCCCCATGGCTGACGCGCCCCATATCATGATCGTTGAGGCCCGTTTTTACGACGACCTCGCGGACGAACTGGTCAAGGGCGCCGTTGCCGCCCTGGATGCGGTGGGCGCCACCTATGAGATTTTCCAGGTGCCCGGTGCCCTGGAAATCCCCGCCGCCATCCAGTTCTCCGTCCGCTCCATGGATTTCTATTCCGGCCGCCGCCGTTTCGACGGTTACGTTGCGCTGGGCTGTGTGATCCGGGGTGAGACCACCCATTACGACTATGTCTGCCAGGAAAGCGCCCATGGTCTGGCTCAGCTGTCGCTGAACCATACGCTGGCCATCGGCAACGGCATTCTCACGACCGAGAATTATGAGCAGGCCTGGGCCCGCGCTGCCGTCAATCAGAAGAACAAGGGCGGTTTCGCCGCCAATGCCTGCCTTCAGATGATCGAGCTGAAGAAGCAGTTCCGTCTCTATTCACGCTGAGTTTCCAGGTTTAGATATGCCCCCGCGCAAGAAGATCACCCCGCCGGCCGCCACTGAACCGGCCCCCAAGATCAAGCCCACCGGGTCCGCCAAGGCTCGCCGCTCGGCTGCCCGTCTGGCTGCTGTCCAGGGCCTGTACCAGATTGATCTGGCCGGGGCGTCCAGCGACACGGTGATCCATGAATTCGCGCGTCACCGCATCGGCCAGGAACAGGATGGTGAGGAGTTTGTGACCGCCGACCCCACCCTGTTCGCCGATATCGTGCGCGGGGTACAGGGCCGTCTGGCCGAGGTGGATCAGCATCTGGGCGGGCTGCTGGACCGGCAATGGTCGCTGGAGCGGATGGAACTGCTGCTGCGCGCCATCCTGCGGGCCGGGTCCTGGGAACTGCTGGCCAATACGGCGGTCGCCCCGCACATCATCATCAATGACTATATCGACGTGGCCCATGCCTTCTTCGCAGGTCGCGAGCCGGGCATGGTCAATGGCGTTCTGGACAAGCTGGCCCGCACGCTGCGCGCCGCCGAAATGAACGCCAAGCCGGCGGGCAAGGGCGACGCGTCGTGACCAATCAGGGCGGTGCCGTCAGCTTGGGCGAATTTGGCCGGATCGAACGTTTCTTCCGGCCCCTGGCGGTGGGCGTGCCCGGCGCCTTCGACCTGACCGACGATGCCGCCGTCCTGGACGTACCGCATGATCAGCAGCTGGTGGTTACCACCGATGCCATGGTCAGCGGCGTGCATTTCCTGCCCAACGACAATCCCGCCGACCTGGCCTGGAAAATCCTGGCCGTCAACATGTCGGATCTGGCGGCCAAGGGCGCCGAACCGCTCGCCTATTCCCTGGTCACCAGCCTGCCGAAAAGCATTGGCGATGATTGGGTGGAAGCCTTCACCAAGGGGCTGGGGGAGGCGCAGCGCGCCTTCAAGGTCAATCTGCTGGGTGGCGATACCGTCTCCACCTCCGGTCCCTTGTCCCTGACCATCACGGCTCTGGGTCTGGTGCCGCGCAACCGCATGATCCGGCGCAAGGGGGCGAAGCTGGGCGACGCCCTGTTCGTCACCGGTTCCATCGGTGATGCGGCGCTGGGGTTGAAGCTGGCGCAGGGTGCGCTGACGCAGCCGGTACCGGAGGCCGACCGCGCCTATCTCCTGTCCCGCCTGCGCCGCCCGGCCCCGCGTCTGGATCTTGTCGCCTCGCTGCGGGTGTTCGGCACGGCGGCCCTGGATATTTCCGACGGGCTGGTTGCCGACCTGCGTCACATGGCGCTGACCAGCAAGGTGCGCTTGGTTCTGGATGTGCAGTCGGTGCCGCTGTCTGGCCCGGCCCTGCGCCTGTTGGTGGGGGCGCCCACCCTGCGCCGTGCCATCCTGACGGGCGGGGATGATTACGAGGTGGCCTTTACCGCCCCCGCCGACAAGGCCGAGGACATTGCCGCTGCCGGTCAGAATGCCGGCATCGCCGTCACTCGCATCGGCAAGGTGATCGACGGCGAACCCGGTCTGGACATCCTTGGCCTGGACGGGGCCGAAACGGATCTCGGTCCCGGCGGCTGGCGTCATTTCTGACGTCGCAGGATCAGCGCCTGAACTTGTCCGACAGGACCAGTGAGGACATGGTGCGTTCGATCCCCTGCACCTGACCCAGCAGATCGAGCACGCGGTCGATATCCTGCACCGACTGTGCCGCGACGACGGCCATCATGTCATAGGTGCCGGAAATGGCGGACAGGCTTTCCACCTCGGTGATTCGCTTCACCTCCGCCACGATGCGCGACAGCATCTTGGGGTTGGTGGAGAGCAGGACATAGGCGCGGATAAGCCGGCTGCTGCCCGGATCCTGGCGCAGCGTATAGCCCTGGATGATGCCCAGCCGTTCCAGCCGCGCGATGCGGGCCTGTACCGACGACCGGGCCAGCCCCAGCTTGCGCGCCAGCGACGCCGCCGGTTCACGGGCATTAGCCTTCAGCAGGGCGAGCAGGGCCGTATCAACGGCATCCTGTTGAGCGTCGGTGGCGTCCATCGGGGGCCTTGGCAAAACGAGAAGTAAGGGCGGGCGGATGGTTGCCCATCCGCCCGCTGACCTTATCACAGCTCGGGGAACTCGATCCCCTGGGCCAGCGGCAGCGAGGTGCCGTAATTGATGGCTGACGTCTGGCGGCGCATATATTGCCGCCAGCTGTCGGAACCGCTTTCGCGGCCACCACCGGTTTCCTTCTCGCCACCGAAGGCACCACCGATTTCCGCACCGCTGGGGCCCATATTGACATTGGCAATGCCGCAGTCGGAGCCATCGGGGGCCAGGAAGCGCTCGGCCTCCAGCAGGTCGCGGGTGATGATGCTGGACGACAGGCCCTGCGGCACGTCGTTCTGCATGGCCACGGCTTCCTCGAAGTCGCTGTAGCGAAGGATGTACAGGATGGGACCGAACGTCTCGTGCTTCACGATCTCAGTCTGGGCCGGCATCTCCGCGATGGCGGGATAGGCATAGTACGCATCGGGCAAGGTATCGGCCAGGGCGCGGCCACCGCCATGGACGGTGCCGCCCTGGGCCTTTGCGGCGTCCAGTGCCTTAGCCACGGCGTCAAAGGCGGCCTTGTCGATCAGCGGACCCATCAAGGTACCGGCATTGCGCGGATCGCCCGGCTGAATGGCCGCAAAGGCATTCTTCACCGCCGACACCACCTTGTCATAGCAATCGGTATGCACGATCAGGCGGCGCAGCGTGGTGCAGCGCTGACCGGCCGTACCCACGGCGGCGAACAGGATGGCGCGCACGGCCAGCTTCAGGTCCGCCGACGGCGTCACGATCATGGCGTTGTTGCCGCCCAGTTCCAGGA
>JAEMSB010000350.1 GCA_016463045.1 Niveispirillum sp. | reverse complement strand
CTTCCACGACATGGGCGAGGTGACGCGCGCCGTCGCCAAGCTGACTGCCGATCTGGGACAGCCGCCCGCCGATCCGTTCGAAGCCTTCGTGTACCGCGCCCGCCAGGGCAAGCGCGATCAGCGGGAATGGACCTATATCGCCCGCGACGGGCACCGGTTCCCGGTTCTGCTGTCCGTCACCGCCATCCGCGACCGGCAGGGAGAGGTGACCGGCTTTCTGGGCGTAGCCAACGATATTTCGCACCTGAAAGAGATGGACCGGCTGAAATCTGAGTTCATCTCCACCGTTAGCCACGAGTTGCGCACACCGTTGACAGCCATCCGCGCCTCGCTGGGCATGGTCAATTCTGACATGTTCGGCCCCCTGCCCACGGAGGCTCGGCAACTGACCGACATCGCGCAGGAAAGCACCGAGCGCCTGATCCGCCTGATCAACGATCTGCTGGATATGGAGAAGATCGCATCGGGCAAGATGCGCTTCGATCTGGCGCCACAATCGCTTCCAACCCTGCTGGAAGACGCGCTGCGCAATCACGCTGCCCTGGCTGAACGGGCGGAGGTCAAACTGGTCCCCGGCCCCGGCCTGACGCCGGAAACACGGCAGGAGGCCAAGGTGATGGCCGATCCCGACAGGCTGGCTCAGGCCTTCGCCAATCTGATCTCTAATGCGGTAAAATTCTCTCCCACCGGCAACATGGTCACCGTTTCGATGGAGATGCGCGCCGACGGAATGGTCCGCGCAAGCGTGGCGGATCGCGGCATCGGCATTGATGAGGGTTTCCGGTCCCGCATCTTCCAGCGGTTCGCCCAAGCTGACGGGTCCGACAGCCGGGCCAAGGGCGGCACGGGCCTGGGCCTGGCGATCACCAAGGAAATCGTGGAACGCCATGGCGGTCATATCGGATTCGACAGTGTGCCCGGTCACGGCACCCGCTTCTTTATTGATCTTCCGATGTTGCCGGACGCCAGCATAGCACCGCCGCCCATCATGCCCGCCCCCATTCCGGCCGATATCCTGATCTGCGAGGATGACGCACATATCGCACGGCTTTTGTCGCTGATGCTGTCACAGGCTGGCTTCACGCCGACCATCGCCGCAACAGCGGGGGAGGCCCTGTCCTTGCTGGCCCGTCGGCAATTCCAGGCCATGACTCTGGACCTGATGCTGCCGGATCTACCCGGCGTCAGCCTGTTCCGTGCCATCCGCGCCCAGCCGGAAACCCGCGACCTGCCTGTTATCGTCGTCACCGCCAGCGGCGACGGGGAGCGTGACGCCATTGAGGGCGAGGCCGTAGGCGTTATCGATTGGCTGTCCAAGCCCATTGATGAAGAACGCCTGATCACCGGCCTGCGCCGGGCGGTCCGCGACGACGCAACCCGGCGCCCCCGCCTGCTGCATGTCGAGGATGATGCCGATATCCAGGCCGTCATCCGCCACCTCCTGTCCGAGCAGGCGGAAATTCAGCCGGCCTCTACCTTGGCGGCGGCCATGGAGGCAGCTGCTACGGGGCCGTTCGATCTCGGCATCATTGATATCGATATGCCCGATGGCTGTGGCCTGGATGTCATCCCATATCTGCGCGACGAACAGGGCCGGCACGTACCCATCGTAGTCTTTACCGGCGCGGATGCGGGGCCTGTGAAGATGCGGCAGGTGGCAGCCACCCTGGTCAAGTCCAGGGCCCGCAACGAGGAACTGGTGGACACCATCCGCAGCCTGATACATAGGATGGCCCCCGAGTTGGAAACCGGCGCAATGTCAGCACCCGTGGAGCCCCCCCATGATCCCCGCGCTTGAGCGTATCCTCTATGTCGAGGATGAGGAAATGCTGCGCACCGTCACCAATCTGGCGCTGACCCGGATCGGGAAGTTCACCGTGGAACTGTGCGACAGCGGGACCAAGGCCGTGGAGATGGCCAAGCGCTTCAAGCCGCAACTGATCATGCTGGACGTGATGATGCCGGTGATGGACGGGCCTGCCACGCTGCGCGCGCTGCAGGATGACCCGGAAACCGCCGATATCCCCGTCATCTTCATCACCGCCAAGGTGCAGCCGCGGGAAGTGGAGGCCTTCCTTGCACTTGGCGTGGTGGATGTCATCGCCAAACCGTTCGAACCAATGGGCCTTGCCGGACAGGTCCGTGGCGTCTGGAACCGCCTGCATGGGGGCGAATAAAGGTCTCCGACCGATCCTGTCACGCAACCACCATGGAATGGTGACATTTCTGTCGCCGATGATGCGGTAAGTCCCCAGGCGCTATCCACGCGCAACGGGGCCCGACCCATGTCGCCTGACCGTCCCTTCTCCGTTCTTTTCATCTGCCGCCGCAATGCCTCGCGCAGCCTGATGGCGGAGGGGCTGCTGCGAAAATGGGGTGCGGGCCGCTTCGATACTTTCTCCGCCGGCCCTGAACCGCGCGACGAAGCCGATCCGATCACGCTTGATCTGCTGCGCAAGGTTGGGATCGACACGGAAACGCTGCGACCCAAGCGCTGGGACCTGTTCACAGGCCCCGATGCGCCGGATCTGGATTTCGTCTTTCATGTTTGCGAACAGTCAACCTCCCTGCCACAGCCGGCCTTCACCGGCAATCCGATGCGGGTGACCTGGCGGTTCCCCGATCCGCTGGCGCTTGAAGGGTCGGAAACGGAACGCCGTGCCCTGCTGAACCTTGTATTCGGCATGGTGGAACGGCGGGTGAAGCTGCTCTGTGCCCTGCCCGACCACCGTCTGGCCCGCCTCACCGCCTCGGATGTCAGCGACATCGCCCTGGCGGGGTGAAGCTTCGCTTTCCTGATGCCCCACATCCGCGTTAAACCCTGTGTTGGTTTCGCAAATGGTGCGGTGAAGGGATGAGCAAGGCCTGGGTCAACGAGAATGCGCGCGACGCTGCCGCTGACGATGATGACGGCGCTGATGATCCGCGCCCGCTGCCGCCCGGCACTAAGAACCACATTACGCCAGCAGGGTATGACCGCATGCAGCGGGAATTGCAGAACCTGCTGCGTGTGGAACGGCCCAAGATCGTGGAGATCGTGCATTGGGCCGCCGGCAATGGCGACCGGTCGGAAAATGGCGACTACATCTATGGCAAGAAGCGCCTGCGCGAGATCGACCGCCGCATGCGGTTCCTGTCCAAGCGGCTGGAGATTGCCAATGTCGTGGACGCAAGCCAGCAGCGGCATCGCGATCAGGTGTTTTTCGGCGCCACCGTCACCTATGCCCGCGAAGACGGTACGGAAAACATCGTGACAATAGTAGGCGTAGATGAAACCGATATGGGGCCGGGCCGCATCTCCTGGGTTTCACCCGTGGCGCGGGCCTTGCTGAAGGCGCGCGAAGGCGATCTGGTCCCTCTGCGGACACCGGCGGGGCTGGAGGAACTGGAGGTCATTTCCATATCCTATCCGGCACCGGATCACGCGACCTAACCTTCTGCGCCCGCCAAGATACGGTGGCGATTTGTTACTTAATCCAGGTATCGAATGATCGCGCGGCAGGCGGATTGCCGCCGCCCGGGGAGTCGATGGTGGTCGCGTCCAAGAAGCTGACCTTGATCCTGACATTGACCTTGGCCCTCATCTGGGGTGGCACGGGGACATTGCTGTGGCTGGAGCGCGAACGCGCACTGGATCAGGCGCGGCGCGACGTCGCCAATCTGGCCTTGGCATTTGAGGAACAGTCCTTCTGGATCCTGTCCACCGTCGAACAGATGCTGCGTACCGCCAAGGCGGAGTATGAGACAGACCCATCCGGATTCGATATACGCCGTTTCATGCGCAAGCACACGATGCCTGAAGGCTTCACGGTGCAGATGTCGATTATCGGGGCAGATGGTTACCTGATCGACAGTTCGCTGGGCATGGGGCCGGAAGCGCGGATCACCAATTATCTGGACCGCGCCCATATCGCGGTTCATGTGGGACAGGACACGGGCAGCGTGTTTGTCGGACCACCCATCGTGGGCCGGCTGTCGGGGAAATGGTCGCTGCCCGTCAGTTTGCGGCTGAACAATCTCGATGGCACCCTGGCCGGCATCATCACCCTGGCCATCGATCCCTTTTATCTGTCGGCCTATTATCACAAGCTGGATTTGGGCGAAAATGGGGTGGTCAACCTGCTGGGAGCCGACGGTATCATCCGGGCCCGGTCCAGCCGCGCCGATAATGGCGAGGGCAATACCGGGCTGGGACAGGTGTTGGATGATGGCGCCTTAATGGCCACGGCGCTGCGCACCCCGCATGGGGTGGTAGAGAATATCAGCAGCGTGGATGGCGTCCACCGGCTGCTGGCCTTCCGTCAGGTACGGTCCTATCCGCTCTATGCCCTGGTTGGCCGGGCCCTGAGCGATGTTCTGACGCCCTGGTGGACACTGGCCCTGCGCGCGCTGGCCGCCGCTGCGGTAGCCAGCCTGGGAATGGTGGCCCTGTTCCGTGCCCTGGCCTTAGAGGCGCGCCGTCGCCGGGCGCAGTCACGCGACCTGTCGGAGGCCAACCGTCTGCTGCGCCTGGGTGAGCAGCTGGCCATGGTCGGCCATTGGCGGTTCGAACTATCGACCCGCCGCCTCACATGGTCGGACGAGGTCTATCGCATCTATGGCCTGCGCAAGGACAGGTTCCAGCCCACCATGGAGGCCACGCTGGCCGCCCACCATCCCGAGGACAGGGACCGGCTGCGCGAACTGGTGACCACGGCCATGCAGTCGGGCGCCAGCTATGAGATGGGTCTGCGCATCATCCGGCCGACGGGGGAGACGCGCCATGTCGTGACGCGCGGGGTGGTGGAGTTCGGCCCCGATGGTAAGCCCTTCGCCCTGTTCGGCGCTGTCAGCGACGTGACCGACCGGACCGCACAGGAGGAAGCCCTGCTGATGGCGCGGCGGGAGGCGGAGGCGGCGGCCCGTGCCAAGACCGACTTCCTGGCCACCGTCAGCCACGAGCTGCGCACGCCACTGAATGCCGTGATCGGCTTTGCCGATCTGCTGCTGACCACCGATCTGCCCGAGACGGAGCGGCGGCGTTACATCGCCTTGCAGGCGGAAGCCGGGCGCACGCTGCTGGCCGTCATCAATGATGTGCTGGATTTCGCCAAGGTCGATGCCGGGCATCTGCAATTGGAGGAGATGCCGACCGATACCGTGGGCATGCTGCAGACCTGCGCCGAGCTGGTCCGCCCCATGGCGCAGGAAAAGGGCCTGTCGCTGCGTATCGATATGGCTGCCGACCTTCCGCCCTGGCTGATGCTGGACCCGACGCGGGTGCGGCAGGTGGTGCTCAATCTGCTGAACAATGCCGTCAAGTTCACCCAGGCCGGCCATGTCAC
>JAEMSB010000349.1 GCA_016463045.1 Niveispirillum sp. | reverse complement strand
GGCCATGAGCATCTTCAACATGCCGGTGCGGATCATCAGATCGACGCGGCCCAGATCGGCAATGGTGAAGTACCGGCCATTATTCATATGCAGGTTCGTGTCGATATCATTCAACCAGACACGGAAGCCCAGGATGGAGGTCCCCAACGGCTCCACCCGCCGGCCCGACAGAAGGGCGGCCAGCACGACGCGCAGCAGACGGAAGATCAAATTCATCGACAGCACCCGTAGGGCGGAAAAGACAAAGGGCGGCGCCCTTTTGGCACCGCCCCTTGTTTTGGGCAAGGATGATAGGGGTTGAGGTCCGGCAAGAAATCAAGCCCTAACCATCCTTGCTTATCCGCGATCCATTTCCGTTCAGATGTAGAAGTGGATCTGCGTCCGGTCATAGCCTGTGCCGATCATCACCGGCTGGCCCTTCACGACGGGCAGGTCGTGATTGAAGAAATACACGGCCTGCTTCCAGTGGTTGGTGCGGGTCGGCGATTTGGAATGGTAATCGACCTTCTCATCCATATGCAGGTCGAACCAGAAGGCGATGCCATGGGCCACACCCGTCTCCGAGGCGGTGACGGTCAGGACCTTGGCGTCGCTGTCGGGCATGTTCTTGTAGAAATCGAAGAACCAGGCCTTTTCCGGTTCGGACAGCATGCGATGGGCATCGGCGGCCAGATCGATGGTGCAATAGCCCGGTGTGCGGAACTGGTCGAACTTCGACATGTCGAAGCCGGATACGGTGCGCACCGGGCTGATGCGGCGCATATCGTCGGCCTGGATCAGCGAGGCATAGACCGTGGCCGCCGCCGGGATGATCTTGGCATCGGGCTTCAGCAGGTTCTGGCGGGCATGCTGCAAAATGGTCAGCATATCGGGCGCCAGCATGCCGACATTGATCAGTTCGGACACAAAGACATCGGCCTTTTCCGGCATATCCTGGCCCACAACCAGATCGGTGGACTTCTTGCCAATCACGGTGATGTGCTTGTCATAACCGTTCAGCGCCACCGTCTCGCGGGCCACCTCGACCAGCGGCTTGTGCATCTCGCAGGTATAGACATGGCCGGCACCGGCACGCGCCGCCATCATGGCGACCAGGGCGGAACCCGTGCCGATCTCCAGCACCGTATCCCCCGGCTTCACATTGTTCAGCAGGGCCGCCTCATAGGCGTCGTTGCGTTCATGATCGTTGATCATCGGGATGTGCCACGCGGGGACCTGGGTGGAGCGCAGCAATTGCAGCGCGAACAGCACGGCGGCATTGTCGGGCATGCGGTTATGGGCGCCAGTCAGGAGCGCAATGGCATCGTCGATGCGGCCCTGCCCCTGGAAGACCTGGGCCAGACCGATGGCGGCCTCCGCCCGGCTGGGATCACCCGCCAGGACATTGGCGAACAGGCGGCCAGCCTCGTCCAGACGGTCGGTATAGAGCAGCAGGGCTGCGAGGTTATAGGCAGCGTCCAGGTTCTTCGGGCGCAGGGCCAGCGAGTGACGGAAGCAGAATTCCGCCTCGGCCAGAGAACCCATCTCGCGCAGGGTGTTGCCCAGATTATTGTGCGCCTCGGCATAGGAGGGGCGCAGTTCGACAGCCTTGCGGAAGCAGGGCTCGGCCTCGGCCAGCTTGCCCTGGGCGCGCAGCGCATTGCCCAGATTGTTGTAGGACAGCGGGTCGCTTTCATCCAGACAAACGGCCTGGGCGAACTCAACCTCCGCCTCTTCAAACCGGCGGCAGCCATACATCAGCACGCCGCGGCTATTGTGGAATTCGGCCTTGGCGCCGTCCAGCGCGATGGCCTTGGAAAACAGCTCGTTGGCCTCGGCAGCGCGGTTGGACCGCAGCGCGATGATGCCCAGCAGGTGTGTGGCCTCCGAATGGGCCGGTTCGGCCTGAAGCGCCGTACGGCAGCTCATTTCGGCTTCGGCCAGGTAACCGGCCATCAGGTGCTGACGGGAGATGCTGACGCAATCCTGGACGAAGGACATGGGGTTGCTCCTTGGCTTGGCGCTTCACGGCCCATCCGGGCCAAATCGGTTCGCAGCCATAACAGCAAAGGGTGTGCCAACCACCAAAATCCAAGGAAATCTGGGGATTTTTGAGCAAGGGGCAAAAGATGCCGGGTGGGCGCAGCCCCATAAGGGCGGAATTTTCCGCGCCACCCCCGGCAAATCCGTCACGTTTGCCGATAGGGGCTTTCCTGCATCAACTCCGCCATATGCTCCTCTACCGCCGCCCGTTCCTTCAGCAGGAAATCGGTGACGGCATAGCGCAGGCCGCGATGGGCGATGTAATGCGCGGAAAAGGTCTTCACGGGCAGATAGCCGCGCTGGATCTTATGCTCTCCCTGCGCACCGGCCTCCACCCGCGTCAAACCATGTTCGATGGCAAAATCGATGGCGCGGTAATAGCAGGCCTCGAAATGCAGGAACGGGTACGCCTCCGACCCGCCCCAGTTGCGGCCATAAAGGGTGGTCTCACCCAGCATGTTCAGTGCCCCACCGACCCAGCGCTGGCCATCACGCGCCATGACCAGAACGACGCGGTCGGCCATGTCCTGACCCAGTTGGAAGAAGAACTCTCGCGTCAGATAGGGTGAGCCCCATTTCCGGTCGGACGTGGACCGATACAGCCGGTCGAACGCGTCCCAATGCTCGTCCCTGATATCCGCCCCGGTCAGGGTGAACAGTTGCAGCCCGCTTTCGGCCACGCACTGCCGTTCCTTGCGCACCATCTTGCGCTTGCGGCTGCTGAAGGTACCCAGGAAGTCATCAAAGCTGCGATAGCCGCGATTATCCCAGTGATATTGCATGCCGATGCGCGACAACCAGCCTGCGCCGACGAAACGGTCATGGTCGGCCTCATTGGGAAAGGTGACATGGGTCCCGGACAAATCGTTGCGCCGGGCCAAGCCCGACAGCGTGGCGATGATGGCCCCATGCACCCCCGGCGGCGCATCGGCCCGGACCAGCAGGCGCGGGCCAGTCACGGGCGTAAAGGGCACCGCCGATTGCAGCTTGGGATAATAGTTGCCGCCCGCCTGGTCCAGGGCATTGGCCCAGCCATGGTCGAACACATACTCGCCATAGGAATGGTACTTCACATAAAGCGGGGCAATGCCCAGAAGGCGACCCGTACCGTCGCGCACAGCAACATGGCGGGGGTCCCAGCCCGTATCGCCGCCGACCGACCCGCTGCTTTCCATGGCCGCCAGAAAGGCATGGCGTAGGAAGGGATTGTCGGCACCGCCCGGCGTATCCCGCAGACAGGCATCCCAGTCCGATGCCAGGATGCTGCGGATGTCATCGACAAGATCGATGCTGAGATTGTCCAGTTCCTGACCGTCGGGCATGGGCGTCGCCGTGCTGTTGAATGGTCAGGATATAGGGCGGCTGGGGGTAAGGCCAAGCGCCACGACACCGCCCGTCATTACCCATTTCTGCCGTAGGTCAGGGCGAAGCTTACGCTTCGACCTGACCTACGGTCCGCATTGGATGCGTGGGATCGGAACAGCAGAAAGCCTTACACGACTTCCAGAATCGCCTCGATCTCCACCGCCACACCGAACGGCAAAGAGGCGGCGGACACGGCGGAACGGGCATGCTTGCCGGCATCCCCGAACACCTCGCCAAAAAGTTCGGACGCGCCGTTGATCACCTTCGGCTGATCATTGAAATCGCCCGTGGAGTTCACAAAGCCAACCAGCTTCACCACCCGTACGATCCGGTCCAGATCACCATCCAGCGCCAGCTTGGCCTGGGCGATGATGTTGAGCGCGCAGGTGCGGGCCGCCTCGCGCCCTTCTTCAATGCTGTAGCCGGCGCCCAGCTTGCCGACATGGCGCAGCTCGCCATTCCACATCGGCACCTGGCCGGAGATGAACAGCTGGTTGCCGGTGCGCACGGCCGGCACATAGGCGGCCAGCGGCACGGCGGCCTTCGGCAGCTCGATATTCAGTTCGGCCAGACGCGCATCGATACGACCCGCCATGAAAACCTCCATCACAAGAATGCGTTGCCGCCTTGATAGCAGCAGGCGCACCCACCGGGAAAGCCCCGTGGCGACGGCTTATGGAGTGATAACCCGGTCTGACAGCGTATAGAAATGCAGGGTGGCCTTCTTACCACGTGAATAGTTGAAGCCCGAAAGCTCGCTGACCAGAAGCGGCTCACGCCCGGCGGCGCGCAGGGCGGCGTAGAACGCCTCCTCCTCCCGCCCCGTGGTGACCATACCGATAGCGCAAGCCGGATCGGACAGCAGGTGGGCCGCCACCCGTTCCCCGCCACCCAGCCGCGTTTGGGTGCCGACAAGGAAGACCATCGACGGCTCATTATAGCCGCCGGCGGCCAGGATGCTGCCGGGGCATGGCTTGTTCTCGTCGAAAACCTGCTTCACCTGCGGGCTGAGCCACATGGGCGTCAGGTTGGGCAGTGCCATGGCAAAGATGCCGACATAGGCAAAGACGGTACCAACCACGGCATAGGCCGCCGCATCGCCACGGCCCGACCGGATAAGCCAGATTATCAGGCCGGCGATGGCAAGAATGGCCAGGGCGGCCAGCACCGATCCTGCCTGCACCTGCCCCATCAACTGCACCGGAAAGCCGATGATGGCCCCGGCAAAGGCGACGGAAACGATAACCGTCATTACCGCGGCCCCCCAGACCCAGCCACGGGACAAGACCGGGCGACGGTTATTGACCACCATGGCCGCCGCCAGCAGGGCCAGGGCCGGCAACACCGGCAGGGTGTAATGCGGCAGCTTGGTCACCACCGCCTCATGGATCACCCAGGTCGGGATGATCCAGGCCAGGCAGAAACGCACCGACGCCTCATGCCGCCGCGCCCAGATCAGGGGCAGCGACAGAAAGACCACCGGCGCCCAGGGCCAGAAGCTGAGCCAGAAGGTCGCCAGGAAATATCCCGGCGGGCCGGCATGGTTCTCCTGCCCCGTGGCCGCCTTGCCCAAAAACTCATGCCCCACGGCGGTGCCGAAAAAGGCCCCCTTGGTGGCGACGGTTATGGCGATCAGCCAAGGCAAGATGATGGCCAGGAACAGCGGCAGGCCCAGGGCCGGACGCAGCCGGCGCAGCCACCACACCTCCCGGTCGATCAGCCATAGCGCCAGGATGGCGGTACCCACCACCATCAAGATCACACCCTTGACCAGCACCCCGATGCCCAGCGCCACCCAGAACAGCAGCGATGTCGACAGGGGCAGGGCCCGGTCGGGCCGCAGATAGGCGCGCGCCAGCACGCCAAAGCAGCCCAGGATACAGGCCAGCTGTACCGCATCCGTCTTGGCCATGCGCGCTTCCACGCCCAGGATGACGC
>JAEMSB010000348.1 GCA_016463045.1 Niveispirillum sp. | reverse complement strand
GTCCTATGACGTGTCCAACAGTGCGGCGCCCGTGCTGAAGAGCGAATATGTCATCCAGCTGCCCATGTATAACAACAATGGCACCCCTGGCGGCACGCTGAACCGTGTCGCGGCGCAGTCGGAACTGCTGGCGCTGAACAACACGCAGTTCCTGCTGCTGTCGCGCGACGGCAATGGCTATGGCAGCGGGGCGACGCCCAACAGCAGTCCCACCAGCTTTTACCGCCGCATTGACCTGATCGACGTGACGGGGGCCACCAACATCGCCGGCACAGCCTATGATACCGGCACCTCGCTGGCCCCCAACGGCACCCTGTTGGCATCCATCACGCCGGTGCAGTTTGCCAGCTTTGTGGACATGAATGACGCGACCCAGCTGACCAAGTTCGGGCTGGTCAACGGTGCCACCAACAATGTGAATTGCCGGACGCAGTGCCTGTCGGAAAAGTGGGAAGCGCTGGCCCTGGTCCCGGCCCTGGACGCCGCCAAGCTGGATGATTTCTTCCTGTTCGTGGGCAATGACAATGACTTCGTCACCCAGAACGGTTTCCAGGTGGGTCAGGCCTATAAGGATGCGTCGGGGGTCGAGAATGACACGATGCTGCTGGCCTACCGTCTGACGCTGCCCACCTATGTCGATCCGATGGCGACCGAAAGCCAGGCGCTGACCGGTCCCGCCATCGGGCAGGCGCTGGGCGAAAGTGCGCTGGCCGCCAACGCCGCTGCGTCCGCTGACCTGACAGGCCGGACTCAGGCGATCCGTGCCGGTCTGTCCACCCGTGCGGAGGGCAGCTTTGAGCTGGCCGCCGGTGGCAACTGGGGCGCCCTGGCCCGTGACGATCAGGGGGGCAAGCGCCTGTCGAAGCCGGAAAGCTGGTCGGCGGGCATTGCCGGTGACTATGCCGTGTCGGGCACGGTGCGCATCGGTCTGGCGCTGAACTATGCCGATACGGATGGCAAGTTTGGGAACCTAGGTGGGGCCAAGATCACGGCCTGGGGCTTCGGTCCCTATGCCACCCTGGCGCTGCCGGGTGGCTTCTATGCCGATGCCAGCTACCGCTATACCGACCTGAAGATCGAAGATATCCGCCGCAACACCTTCGCCTATAACCTGACCGCCAATGGCGAGACGGAGGGCAAGGGTCATCATGTGGGGGTGGAGTTTGGCTCCGTCGCCACGGCGGGTTCCCTGCGCTATGGCCCCATCGTCAGCTTCAATTATGACCGGGTGGAGCTGGACGCCTGGAATGAGACGGGGGCCCTGCACCTGAACCTGGATCATTCCGATCTGGCCGAACAGCAGCTGCTGTTCAATATCGGCGGTCAGGTTTCGACCCAGATCGACATGGGCAATGGCCGCATGGCCGTGCCCGAACTGCGCGTTGGGTATCAGGAAGACCTGATCAAGGATGATGGCCAGACCTACACCACTGTCCTGTCCAACCGCCGCACCAGCAGCCTGGCCACCAACACCAGCATCCTGCCCGATCCGCAGGGCGATGGTTTCCGCGTCGGCCTGGGCCTGTCGCTGTCGGTGGCTGACAATGCCGGCCTGTACCTGTCGGGCGACACGCTGTTTGCGGAGGATGACAAGCCCGACTACACGGTCGGCGCGGGTCTGCGCTTCGGGTTCTGATGAAAGCCAAGCCGGTTTTGGTAAATACCAGAGCCGGCTTCGGCGGCGACCGCCGCCGCGCGGCACATGCCGCGTGAAGCCAAGCTGCGGATGCAGCGCCGGCGTTTGAGGCAAAAAGACTTTTAGGGCGGAAGGGGAAAGGGGGCGTGCGACCGCCCCCTTTTTCATTTCCGCAACAGGAATTCGCGTCCCACCTTCACCCGCTTCACCCCGTCATACTCAACGATATCGGTAGTGGCATAGGTTTCAGACCATTTGTCGGGCAGGTAGCTGCCGGTGCCGATCACGTCGATGGGGGCGCCAGCATCGGCCATGATACGGCATTTCTCCGGGTTGAACCCGCTGCTGGCCACGATCTTGACCTTGGGGAATCCTGCCGCGTCTAGCTGTTCGCGCAGATAATGGATGGCAGCCGCCGACACGCCAGCCCCGATCAGATGGCGGAGTTCGCTTTCATCCCGGTAGCCCCGGATGCTGTGGGGTGCGTGGCGTTCCAGCACGGCATAGCTTGTGGGCGGGTCCAACCCCTCCAGGAAGCGTCCGCCCGGCGTGTCGATGCGAAGCGACAGGTCGCCCGCTGCCATGTCGGGGAACCGGCGGCAGACGGCCAGCGCGTCCGTCACCTCCCGCCCGAAATAATCGACCAGGACGGTCATGGGCTGACCGGGAAACGTCTGCGCATACATTTCCGCGGCACGGACGGTGGAGCCGGCATAGCCGATCAGAGCATGGGGCATTGTGCCCAGGCCCTTGTCGCGGCCGAAATAATGGGCGGTGGCGTCCGTGGCATTGCCGATGAAGCCCACGGCCCCATCGCGCCGCCGGGCACGGGCAGACCCGACGGAGGCCGCATAGGCCATGATCTCCGCCATCTCGGTGCCCGCACAATGGCGGGCATCCATGGCCAGGAACGCCACCTTGGGCAGGCCCGCGCACATCATATAGGCGTTGTAGGCGGCAACGCAGGCGGGGCCCAGCTTCATCAGAAACAGGGTCTCCAGTTCCGCCATCTGGCTGAACGGCCCGGTGATCCACATCATGGGCTCACCCGCCCCCACCCATTTCGTTTCCTGATAATTCAGCTGGATATCGGGGGTGAAGCCGCGTTCGGCGGCCACGGCGCGCAGCCAGTCCAGCGCCAGACGCGGGGCGAACACCACGGGCCGGCGCATGAACACGGCATAGGTGACCTTCTGATCGCCGAATTTTTCCACAATCGCACGGGTGCGCTGGAAATAGACGTCGGTCCAGTGGGCGACGGCATCGGCGGCGGGGGGCGTCTTGGTCATGCGGCAACGATCCTGAAAGGGCCGGCGATGATAAGCCGATCCCGCCCCCGTATGGCAAGATGTGCCGGTTTGTTACGGCATTGTTTTCGTTGTAAGCGCAGGGTTACCCCGCTTGCGCCGTATCAGGGGACATGGTGAAGAGCCATTAACCACAGAACGAAAATGGCAGGCATCGCTCCATGACACTCACCTTGAAAATCAACGGACAGGACCATTCGCTGGATATCGATCCCGACACGCCCCTGCTGTGGGCGCTGCGGGACAATCTGGGTCTGACGGGCACCAAATATGGCTGCGGCATCGGGCAATGCGGGGCCTGCACGGTCCATATCGATGGGCAGGCTGTGCGGTCCTGCGCCATGCCGGTGGATGCCTGTGCCGGTCAATCGGTGACGACCATCGAAGCGCTGTCAACCGATCGCAGCCACGCCGTGCAGCGCGCCTGGATCGAGGGGCAGGTGCCGCAATGCGGCTATTGCCAGTCGGGCATGATCATGGCCGCGGTGGCCCTGCTGAAGGAGAACCCCAAGCCCAGCGACGCCGATATCGATGCCGCCATCACCAACCTGTGCCGTTGCGGCACCTATCCGCGTGTGCGCGCCGCCATCAAGGCGGCTGCCGGCATCGCGGCCTGAGGCGGGGAGGGGATGATGGGCAAGATGGAATTGTCGCGCCGGGGCTTCCTGTCGCTGTCGGCGGGGACGGGTTTGACCCTGGGCTTTGGTGTGCTGCCGGCACTGGGCGCGTCGGCGCCGGGCTTTGGCCCCTGGATACGGATCGCGCCCGACGGCGTGGTGACAGCCCTGACCAATGTCAGCGATATCGGCCAGGGGACCAACAGCGCCCTGGCGCAGGCTGTGGCGGAGGAACTGGCGGTACCGCTGACGTCGGTGCGCATGGAGATGGCGCCCGTAGAAAAGGCCTTCCATAACAAAGCCACCGGCAATTACGCCGTCTATGGCAGCATCGGCCTTCGAACCAACCTGCGGCCCCTGCGTCTGGCGGCGGCGGGGGCGCGGCAGATGCTGGCAGAGGCGGCAGCGGCCCGTTTCGGCGTGCCCGTGGATCAGGTGGCGATGCGCGATGGTCAGGCCCTGCATGCGGCCAGCGGTCGGTCGCTGGCCTACACGGATCTGCTGGCCGATGCCGCGAAACTGTCGCCACCGCCGGAACCCAAGTTGACCCCGCGTACCGAGTGGAAGGTGCTGGGCCAGTCGCTGCCGCGTCAGGACATTCCGGCCAAGGTGGATGGCAGCACCGTCTATGGTCTGGATGTGCGCCTGCCCGGCATGCTGACGGCTGTGGTCACGCACGCCCCCACCTTTGGCGGCACGCTTGTCTCCGTCGATGAAGCCCCGGCCCTGGCCGTGCGCGGGGTGCGCAAGGTGGTGCGTCTGGCCGGTGCCCTGGCGGTGGTGGCGGACGGTTACTGGCCCGCGTCCAAGGGTCTGGCGGCCCTGTCGCCCCAATGGGGGCCGGGGCCGAATGCCGGGATCGACAGCGACGACCTGTCCCGCCAGCTGCGCGATGCTGCCATGGCGGGCAGGGGCTACAGCTTTCCGGGCAGTGAAATGCCGGGCACCAACGTCACCGCCACCGCCCAGGCGCTGGCCGGTGCCGCCCATATTGTCGATACGCTGTTCGAGGTGCCGTTCCTGGCCCATGCCACGATGGAGCCGATGCATTGTACCATCCAGCTGCGGGCCGACGGGGCGGAGATATGGCTGTCTACCCAGACGCAGAGCGACACCCAGGCCGGGGTCGCCAAGGTTCTGGGACTTGATCCTGAAAAGGTGAAGGTGAACGCCACCCCCGTGGGGGGTGGGTTTGGTCGCCGCCTGGAACATGATTTCGCGTTGCAGTCAGCATATCTGATCAAGGCGCTGGCGGCCGATGGCATCACGGCGCAGGTCAAGATGGTCTGGCCGCGTGAAACCGACATGCGGGCGGGATATTACCGGCCCGCCGTCGCGTCACGGGTGCGCCTCGCGCTGGGTGCCGATGGGATGCCCACAGGGCTGCGCTGCGACAATGCCAACCCATCCCTGCTGGAACATACGGGCCTGACCATCCCTGGCGGGCGGTCGGAGGGGGACTGGTCCGTGGGCATGGGCATCGTGCAGCAATCCTATGCCATTCCCGCTCTGCACCTGACCTGGACCCGTGTTGATCCGGGCGTGCCGGTGGGGTTCTGGCGGTCGGTCGGCGCGTCACAGAACGGTCTGTTCCTGGAGACGACCATTGATCGGGCGGCCCGGCATGCGGGCGTCGATCCGGTGGAGTATCGCCGCCGCCTGCTGACCGGCAAGGACCGGGCCCGCACGTTCCTTGACAAGCTGGCGAATGCGGCCGGCTGGGGGCGGTCGCTGCCGGCGGGTCATGCCCTCGGCTTTGCGATGGGGCAGGCGAACAA
>JAEMSB010000347.1 GCA_016463045.1 Niveispirillum sp. | reverse complement strand
GTCATGGACCATGTGTTCGCGGCGGACTACAAGGATCAGGGCGCGGATATTTGAGGGTACAACCCCAAAACCAAAGCGGGGCGCCCTTTAGGGGCACCCCGCTAACCTTCACTTCTCCACAAACGCCTTTTCGATCACGTAATTGCCCGGCGTATGCCCGGCCCCTTCCGTGAAGCCGCGTTCCTTCAGCAGTTCCACCGTCTCGGCCAGCACATCCGGCCCGCCGCAGATCATGGCGACGTCGTCGGCGGGGTCCAGGGGGGCGGCCTTGATATCCTCGAACAGCTTGTGGTTCCGGATCAGGTCGGTGATACGGCCCTGGTTGCGGAACGGCTCGCGCGTCACCGTCGGGTAATAGGTCAGCTTGGCGGCCACATCCTCGCCCAGGAACTCATCATTGGGCAGGTCATTGGTGATGTAGTCGTGATAGGCCAGCTCGCCCACAGTGCGGCAGGTATGGGTCAGGATCAGGCGGTCATACTTGGCATAGACTTCCGGGTCCCGGATGATGCTCATGAACGGGGCGAGGCCCGTGCCGGTGGAGAACATGTACAGGTTCTTGGCCGGGACCAGGGAGCTGGTCACCAGCGTGCCCACCGACTTGCGGCCATGGATGACCGTGTCGCCCACCTGGATATGCTGCAACCGGCTGGTCAGGGGGCCGTTCGGCACCTTGATCGACAGGAATTCCAGATGTTCGGCATAATTGGGCGAGACGATGGAATAGGCGCGGGTCAGCGGCTTGCCATCCACTGTCAGGCCGATCATGACAAAGTGGCCGTTTTCAAAGCGGAAGGCGGGCTCGCGTTCGCAGGTGAAGCTGAACAGCGTGTCGGTCCAGTGATGAACGGACAGCACCTTGCTTTCGATGAACGCGCTCATATCCAACTTCCTTCGTCACAGGCGACCGGCAGCAGAGTCCCGGCCATGATTCCGCATTGCCACGACAGCTAATGTACATAGGCTGCGCGTTCAACCAGGTATTTCACACCCAAGCGCCCTATCGGCGCATGGCTGCCGTGTACACCCCCGATAAGTGCCTTTAACACCTACTTTACCTATCCACTCATGTCATTGATAAATATCAAAATTTTCTTCAAGATTTAATCCCTATATTTAACCTAGGAATATTGGAGAAATAATATTTCACCTCGACACGCCGTAAAAACGGGATCAAATCTCCCTCATTCCGCAGGTGCGGTAGGTGTGGAGCTGAGCGATGGCTTTGCGTGGATTTCCGGTGTCACTGCCTTTGGAAGGGCAGAAGGTTCTGGTGGTGGGCGGCGGCGAACTGGCTCTGCGCAAGGCGCGGCTGGTGGCCAAGGCCGGTTGCCGCCTGACCATCATCGCCGGGGAAATCCATCCTGACCTCGCCAAACTGGCCGACAAGGTGGTCCTGCGGGATTTCACACCAGATGATGTGGAAGATCACCGGGTCATCTTCGCCGCCACCGATGTGGAAGAGGTTGACCGCGCCGTGGCCGATGCCGCCAACAAGGCGGGCATCCTGGTCAATGTCCCGGACAAGCCGGCCTTGTCCAGCTTCATCATGCCGGCCATCATCGACCGGGAGCCGATCACCATCGCCATCTCGTCGGGTGGCGCCAGCCCCGTGCTGGTCCGCCGTCTGCGCGAGCGGCTGGAGGCGGCACTGGAACCCGGCCTGGGCCGTCTGACCACCCTGCTGGACAGTTTCCGCACCGCCGTGAAGGCGACGCGGGAGAATGAAACCGCCCGCCGCCGCTTCTGGGAGGCGGTGATCGACGGCCCCGTGGCGCGCGACTTCCTGGCAGGCCGCGAACAATCGGCGCGCGAAGCCTTGCTGGCCGCCGTCAACAATCCCGATTATGGACAGGCCAGGATCGGCACCGTCGCCCTGGTCGGCGCCGGTCCTGGCGACCCGGACCTGTTGACCCTGCGGGCCTTGCGGGTGCTGCAGGACGCCGATCTGGTCGTGCACGACAAGCTGGTGGATGAGCGGATCATGGACTATGTCCGCCGCGACGCCCGCCGCATCTATGTCGGCAAGTCCAAGTCCCACCACACGATGAGCCAGGAAGCCATCAACCAGCTGCTGGTGGCCGAGGCCAAGGCCGGCCACCGTGTGGTCCGTTTGAAGGGTGGCGACCCGTTCCTGTTCGGGCGGGGTGGTGAAGAGATGCAGGCCCTGCGCGCCGCCAATATCCCCGTCGAAATCGTCCCCGGCATCACGGCGGCGCTCGGCTGCGGTGCTTCCACGGCCATCCCCGTCACCCACCGCGACCATGCCGCCGGCGTCACCTTCGTGACCGGCCATGGCAAGGATGGGGAGCCGGACCTGGACTGGCAGGCTTTGGCCCGCCTGCGCCACACGCTGGTTGTCTATATGGGCCTGTCGGCGGTCGACATCATCGCCCGTCGCCTGACGGAAGCCGGGATGCCGGCCGACACCCCCGCCGCCCTGATCGAAAAGGGCACGCGGCCGGATCAGAAGCTGATCACCGGCAACCTTGCCAATCTGGCGTCGCTGGCGGCGGCGCATGGGCTGGTGGGGCCGGCGATCATCATCATCGGCGATGTCGTCCGTCTGGCCGACCCCGCCCTTATCACCACGCTGGTGCCCGATCACCTGCGCGAAGCCGTTTGAGACAGGGAAGACCGTAGAGATGTTGGTCAAAGCCAAGGGAACCCAGCAATCCGTCGCCGCCAGCCGTCTTCTGGACGGGGAGGCCGTATGGCTGGGCACCGGCAACATTTGGGTTGAGGACGTGGCACAGGCCGCCGTGTTTGACGGGGCCGACGCTATTGCCGAGGCGCTTGCCTTCGCCAAGGCCGAGGAAAAGCGCCAGATCGTGGTTGATGTCTATCCGCTGGATGTGGAGATCACCGAGGCCGGCACCCGCCCCACCCACCTGCGTGAGCGTCTGAAGGGCATCGGCCCCACCGTGCGCCGCGACCTGGGCAAGCAGGCCCGCCAGCCCGCCGCCTGACCCCATTCGAATGACAGAGAAGACAGGCCAAACCCCCATGCCTGATACGCACAGCCCCGCCATCCGCAGCAATCAGCCGGCCGACGCCCACGCCGCCGTCTATCGCTATGACGAGTTCGACAAGACCTTCATCTTCGAGCGGGTGGAGCAGTTCCGCGCCCAGGTCGAACGCCGCCTCAAGGGTGAGATCACCGAGGAAGAGTTCAAGCCCATCCGGCTGATGAACGGCCTCTATCTTCAGCTTCACGCCTATATGCTGCGCGTGGCCGTTCCCTACGGCATGCTGTCTTCCACCCAGGTCCGGCGTCTGGCCCGCATCGCGCGCGTCTATGACAAGGGCTATGGCCATTTCACGACGCGCCAGAACATTCAGTTCAACTGGCCCAAGCTGGAGGATGTGCCCACCATCCTGCGCGAACTGGCCGAAGTGGACATGCACGCCATCCAGACCAGCGGCAACTGCATCCGCAACGTGACGACGGATCAGTTCTGCGGTGCGGCGGCGGACGAGCTGGTGGATCCCCGCGTCTACGCAGAAATCCTGCGGCAATGGTCCACCATGCACCCGGAATTCACCTATCTGCCGCGTAAATTCAAGATCGCCATCACGGGCAGTCCGAATGACCGCGCCGCCGTACAGGTGCATGATATCGGCCTGATCGCGAAGAAGGATGAGGTCACGGGCCGCGTCGGCTTCACCGTCTATGTCGGCGGTGGTCAGGGCCGCACCCCCTATCTGGCCGTCAAGGCGCGCGACTTCGTGCCGGTGGAAGAGATCATCGGTTATCTCGAAGCTATCCTGCGCGTCTATAACCAGCTGGGACGGCGCGACAATATCTATAAGGCGCGCATCAAGATCACCGTGAACGAGATGGGGGCCGACAAGTTCATCGGCCTGATCGAAGAGGAATATGCCCGCCTGCCGCGGCAGAAATTCTATGTCGATCCCGCCATCGTGGACGCGATCCAGACCCATTTCGCACCGCCGCCCTGGGTCGATCTGCCCGCCATCTCCGACAGTTTCGAGGCCGCGAAGGCAGCTGATCCGGCCTTTGCCCGCTGGACCCGCACCAACCTGACGGAACATAAGACGCCCGGTTACGCCATCGCCACCATCTCCTTGAAGCCCATCGGCGGCATTCCGGGCGATGCCGAGGCGGACCAGCTGGAAACCGTCGCCGATCTGGCCGACCTCTACAGCTTTGGCGAAGTCCGCGTGACGCATGAACAGAACTTGGTTCTGGCCCATGTGCGCAAGGATGACCTGTACCCGCTGTGGAAGGCGCTGGACGCCGCCGGCCTGGGCACCGCCAATGCCGGCTTGATCAGCGACATCATCGCCTGTCCGGGCCTGGATTATTGCGCGCTGGCCAATACCCGCGCCATCCCCGTGGCACAGCGTATCGCCGAACGGTTCGCCGATCTGGACCGGCAGCATGATCTGGGTGAGTTGAAGGTCAAGATCAGCGGCTGTATCAATGCCTGCGGCCATCACCATGTCGGCCATATCGGCATTCTGGGCGTCGATAAGAAGGGCGAGGAATTCTTCCAGATCCTGTTGGGCGGCGATGCCGGCACCAATGCGGCCCTGGGCGAGATCGTCGGCCCCGGCTTCGATTATGACGGCATCATCGATGCGGTCGAGACGGTGGTGAACACTTTCGTGAAGCTGCGCCAGCCCGGCGAGATTTTCATTCAGACGCTGGCCCGTACCGGCCACGCCCCGTTCAAGGAGGCTCTCTATGCCCGTGCTTGATCGTGGTCTGCCCATCGACGACCGCTGGACCGACCTTGCCGATGACCAGGACATCCCCGCCGAGGGGGCGGTCATCGTCTCTCTGGAACGCTGGCGCACCGAACGCGACGCGCTGACCTCCCGGCGCGATGCCGTCGGCGTGCGGCTGAAATCCAATCAGCTGGCCACCGAAATCGCAGATGATCTGGGTTCCCTGTCGCTGGTGGCATTGGAATTCCCCAAATTCCGCGATGGCCGCGCCTTTTCCGCCGCCCGTGAACTGCGGGAACGGTTCGACTATAAGGGCGAAATCCGCGCCTTCGGCCATATCATCCCCGACCAGTACCTGTTCCTGACCCGCGTGGGTGTGGATACGGTGGTGGTGCCGGCCGACCGGGTCGGGCCCGCCTGGGCACATGCGCTGAAGGAAATCTCGGTGGCGTTTCAGCCGGCCTTGGGCAGCGAGGAAGGCACCTCCCTGCTGCGTCGGCACCTGAAAGGCACGGTCCCGGCATGATCACCGACCTTCAGGCCCGCGCCCGCGACCTGAATGCCCGTTACGGTCATCTGGAGGGGGTGGAGCTTCTCCGCCCCCTGATCGAGACGGAGTTCAAGGGTCAGCTGGCACTGGTCTCCTCCTTCGG
>JAEMSB010000346.1 GCA_016463045.1 Niveispirillum sp. | reverse complement strand
GAGGGCGGGGCCGTGACACTGGTGGGCGCCGGCCCCGGTGATCCGGGCCTGTTGACCCTGCATGCCGCCCGCGCCATTGGCTCTGCCGATATCATCCTGCATGACGCGCTGGTGCCCGACAGCATCCTGGCGCTGGCGCGGCGGGAAACGCGGCTGGTATCGGTGGGCAAGCGGGCGGGCTGCCGCTCCGTCCCGCAGGAATTCACCAACCGGCTGATGGCCACCTGCGCCAAGAAGGGGCTGCGCGTGGTGCGTTTGAAGGGCGGGGACCCGTTCATCTTTGGCCGCGCCGGCGAAGAGGCGGAATTTCTGCGCAGCCATGGTGTGGCGGTGACGGTGATCCCCGGCATCACGGCGGCGATGGGGGCGGCGGCACAGTTGGGCCTGCCGCTGACCCATCGTGGCGTGGCACGGTCGATGCGCGTGGTCACCGCCCATTGCCGCACATCGGGGGAAACCGACGCCATCGACTGGACCAAGCTGGCCGATCCGGGAACCACGCTGGCGCTCTATATGGGGCGCGACCGGCTGGGCGATATTGCGGGCAGCCTGATCAAGGCGGGATTGCCGCCCGACACGCCCGCCGCCCTGATCGCCAATGCCTGCCGCCCCGACGCAGAGGTGCGGTTTGCCACCATCGCCGCCCTGCCCCACGCGCCGGCACTCACCGACCCTGGCGCCCCGTCATTGATCCTGGTGGGGGATGCGGTGGCGCATGCGCCGGGGTGGGCGGTGGAAAGCCCAACCGTTGTTCCGCGGATTACGGCTTACGCCTAATCCGCGGAAATCCCTGCGCCCCTCAGGCCACGGCCATGGAGATGTATTTGACCTCCAGATACTCATCCAGGCCCAGGCTGCTGCCCTCCCGGCCCAGGCCGGATTGTTTGACGCCGCCGAAGGGCGCGATCTCGGTGGAGATCAGGCCCTCATTCACGCCGACCATGCCGCTCTCCAGCCCCTCGGCCACGCGCCAGATGCGGCCCAGGTCGCGGCTGTAGAAATAGGCGGCAAGTCCGAACTCGGTGTCATTGGCCAGACGCAGCACCTCTTCCTCGCCCCGGAAGCGCTGAATGGCGGCGACGGGGCCGAAGATTTCCTCATGCGCGATGCGCATCTCACCGGTGACACCGGTCAGGATCGTCGGCTCATAGAAGCAGCCGCCCAGATCATGGCGCTTGCCGCCCGTGACCAGGGTCGCGCCCTTTTCCAGGGCGTCGGCGACCAGTTCCTCCACCTTCTCAACCGCGGCCCGGTTGATCAGCGGGCCTTGATTGATGCCGGCCTCTACACCATTGCCGACCTTCAGCTTGCCCACCTCTTCCGCCAGCTTGGCGACGAAGGCGTCGTGGATACCATCCTCGACAAACACGCGGTTGGCGCAGACGCAGGTCTGGCCAGAGTTACGGTATTTCGACGCCATGGCCCCCGCCACCGCCGGCCCCAGATCGGCATCGTCAAACACGATGAAAGGCGCGTTGCCGCCCAGTTCCAAGGACAGGCGCTTTACCGTCGGCGCGCTCTGCGCCATCAGCAGGCGGCCCACGCGGGTGGAGCCGGTGAAGCTGATCTTGCGCACTACAGGCGACGCGGTCAGCGCGCCGCCGATGGCCACCGGATCGCCCGTGACAATGTTAATCACGCCCGCCGGAATGCCGGCCCGTTCGGCCAGCACGGCCAGCGCCAGGGCCGACAGCGGCGTTGCCTCCGCCGGTTTCAGCACCACGGTACAACCCGCCGCCAGCGCCGGACCCAGCTTGCGCGTGATCATGGCGTTGGGGAAATTCCAGGGCGTGATGGCGCCCACCACGCCCACCGGCTGCTTGATGGTGATCAGACGTGATCCGGGCTTGTGCGTGGGGATGACATCGCCATAGGCGCGGCGGGATTCTTCCGCGAACCAGCTGATGAAGCTGGCGCCATAGGTGATTTCCCCCTTGGCCTCGGCCAGGGACTTGCCCTGTTCCTGGGTCAGCAACAGGGCCAGATCATCGGCAGCGTCCAGCATCAGATCGTGCCAGCGCATCAGCAGCTTTGCCCGTTCCTGTGCCGTCTTGGCGCGCCAGGACGGCAGGGCGGCGGCGGCGGCGTCGATGGCGCGGGCCGTCTCTGCCGCACCCATCATCGGCACCTGCGCCAACAAGGCACCCGTGGCCGGGTTGCGCACATCCAACAGGCCGCCGGCATCGGCACCCACCCAGGCCCCGCCGATCACACCCTGGGTGCGCAGCAGGCCGGTATCGGAAAGCCCCAGGGGCCGCGGCATCTGATCCATCTTCTGTACCCTTCGCGTATTCTTGTTTCTTCAAGGCGCCGGGTCGGCTCCGGTTCCGTCCCCCAGCTTCATCACCCAAGCTGGGCGAAGTTTCCGGTCCCGCCAAGTAGAGGCAGTTCATGGCCGGATTGCCGGCCACGCGGACCTTCACCGCCGCAGCGATTGATCTGTCGGGATAAGACACAGACCCGGTAGCGCCCGTTCCAGCCCATCCAGGGCCAATGTCCACCAGGCGGGAGATCCCTTGTCCGCTCCCGATTCCCCCCGTTGAAAAGGTCCGGGTGAAGGCGTCTGCCCCGCTGTCCCCCGTTGGAGATGTCCGGTGAACTCTCATCAGAGCTTACAAGGGGCGTTGAAGAAGTCCGGTGAACCCGTTGAAAAAGTCCGCTGAATCCGAATCACAAGCCCTTGATTCGTGCCGCTTTCGGCATCCCCGTTGGGAATGTCCGGTGAAAGCCGGAAGCGGGGAGCCGTTGAAAAGGTCCGGATAAGCGTAGGAAAAGTCCGGTAGCGGGGCATAAAGCGCTGATATCAAAGGGTGGCGTTGAAAAGGTCCGGGTTGGGTTCCAGGGGGCGTTGGGAACCTCCCTTTGAAACGTTGTGAAGGTCCGGGGGAGCGTTGCGTTTGTCCGGGTAAACCCCGCAAGCCGTTGAAAAACAACTGTGATCCAGCCCTAGGAATTTTAGGAATCTAGGAATTAAAGAAAGCGGGGCTTTTCAACGGACATTTTCAACGGACTCAATTCTTTTCATCTGGTCCGGGTTATGCCTTAACTGCCGTCACTGGAAACGGGGGCAGGTTTCGTGTCGGAACCATCACTATCCATTGTGGCGACCCAGACGGCACGCCGCAAGAAATTGAGTGGGACCTTAATCAAGGCCACCGCCCTGGTGGAGGTGCGGGCGACCGGCAATGAAGATCTGCGCCTGTCCGACCGCAAGCTGTTCAACCATCTTCTGGCCATCGCCGCCCCTAATATCGGCAAGACGACGCGACACAATACCCACCTGTCCGATATCAGGCGCTTCGCGGCGGAGGCGCGCGACGCTGCCTCGCATGGCGACACCAATTTCTGGCTGAAAGAGAGCCTGACGCGGCTGCAAAAGGTTCTGGTGCAATATGACGTCCTGGGGTCCGATGGTCGGACCTGGGTGTCGGACCATCTTCTGGGCCGTGTCACGATCAATGAAGTGACGGGCGAACTGACCTTTGAGTTTCCCGAAGAGGTGGCCCAGCGTCTGGTGGAGCCGGCGCTTTATTCGGCGCTGTCCCTATCGGTCATCTATCAGTTCACCAGCAAATATGCCCTCACCCTTTATGAGATCCTGAAGCGCTATGCCGACCGCAAGGCGACCGAGCCTTATTGGAGCGCCAAGATCGACGAGGTGCGCGACGTCCTGGGCTGCCGTGACAAGCTGAAGGATTTCAAGGATTTGCGCAAAAAGGCGCTGGATCCCGCCATTCAGGAAATCAACGAGCTGGCCGAATTCAGCGTGGAGATGGACGAGATCAGGCAAGGACGCGGCGGCAATGGCGGGCGCGTGGTCGGTCTGGTTTTCCGGGTCCGCAGCAAGGATGTGGGGGAACTGGAAAAGGCCGTGAAGACGGCCGCCAAACCCAAGGTGCAGCGCCAGGGTGAAGCCGCCGAAAAGATGGCCGCCGCCGCCGAGGCAAGGCGCTTCAGGCAGCGTGGCGTCATCGCCGCCCTGCGCTGGCTGGAAGCCGCCGATTTCAACACGCGCAAGGCCTGGGCCGAACGCGCCAAACAACTAGGCGTCACCCTGCCCGCCGCCGCCACCGCACCCACCAACTTGAAGAAATGGGTGCCGGCCATCGCCGATACGGTGGTGGCGGAGGAGAAGCTGGTGTGTTGAACCACAGACCCGTTGCAAAGGTCCGGTAAAACCCTGGCCACTTACAAATCCTGTTGACCCGCTTGTAACAAACATTCATCCATAGGCTGGATGGTATTTGCGAGGGGTATGGCCATGACGGGCGAGGAATTGCGCGTGTTCCGCCACCGGCTGGGCGGGTTGACGCAGGAACAGTTCGCGCTTTGGCTGAACGACCGGCTGGGTAAGCGCATCGACAATGCCCGGATCAGCAAATGGGAAAGCGGCGGCGAACGGATCCCCAAGGAGATCGCCGCCTTCATCGCCAGCCAGCAGCTACCGGCCCGCATTCTGGCCTTCACCAACCAGAAGGGTGGGGTGGGCAAGACCACCACGGCGATCAATATCGCCGCCTCTCTGGCCCAATCGGGGCGCCGCGTGCTGCTGGTCGATGCCGATCCGCAGGCCAGCGCCAGTGAAAGCCTGGGCGTACCGCTGGTCGATCTTTATCGGGAACGCCGCACCCTGCCCCATGTGCTGCTGGATGCGGCACCCGTCGATGATGCCCTGATCCCGGTCGGGAGTTTCACCCTCCTGCCCTCCCATATCGATCTGGCCAAGGCCGATGGTGTGCGGGAGCCGGGGACGGAGATGCTGCTGCGTGAATGCCTGGCCCCGCTGCGTCAGCGCTTTGACCATATCATCATCGATGGTCCGCCCAATCTGGGCATGATGACCCTGATGACCCTGACGGCGGCGGATGAGGTGTTCGTGCCCGTACGGACGGAGCCAATGGACACGATGGGGCTGGCCTTGATGCAGGATACCATCGCCAAGGTGCAGCGCCGGCTGAATCCCGGCCTGCGTCTGGCCGGCATCCTGCCGACGCAGTTCCGACGTCGGAAGTCGGTGGACAAGCAGATCCTGGACCTGCTGATCGCCAGCCTGGGGGCAACTGTGCCCGTTCTGGCCCCCATTGATGATAACAGCGCCTTCGGCAAGGCCAACCTGAACTACAAGCCGGCGGTGGAGCTGTACCCCGACGCCGCCGGTGTGGCGACATATCGCGAACTGGCGGCTGCCATCGCGGCGGGCACGTCCCTGCCCCTGGCCCAGGCATCGACGGTAACGGGAGGCTGAACCCATGGCCAAGAGCAAGACCCCGCCCCCCGCCCTGGCCGCCCTGTCGGGCCGCCTGTCCCAGGGCAGCACGTCGCTGGCGGCGCTGAACAGCCGCTTCAACCATAG
>JAEMSB010000345.1 GCA_016463045.1 Niveispirillum sp. | reverse complement strand
GCGGTGCCGGATGGCGCATCTACCTTCTGGCGGTGATGCATCTCCACAATCTCGATATCCCAATCATCGCCCAGCGTCGCCGCCACCTTGCGCACAAGGCCTGCCAGCAGGGTGACGCCCAGGCTGAAATTGGCTGCCACGACCAGGGGGGCCTTGGTGCCGGCTTCGGCCAGCCTGGCATGGTCATCGGGCGACAGGCCGGTGGTGCCGACGATCAGGGCGGTTCCATGCTGTACGGCCAGGGCGGCATGGGCGACCGTGGCGGCGGGGGCCGTGAAATCGATGACGGCATCGCTGTTGGCGAACAGCGCCGCGGGATCGTCGGTGATCACGACCCCGACGGGATCGGCGCCGATCAGCGTGCCCAGGTCACGGCCGATGGCGGCGGAACCGGGCCGTTCGGTGGCACCCGACAGGGTGGCGGCTTTGTTGCCCAGAACCTCACGGATCAGCATCTGACCCATGCGGCCGCTGCCGCCCACGATCCCGATACGCATCGCTATCCCCTGCTGCTCTCAAAAACGATTGGGCAGAACCGATAGCATGCCGGGCGTCCGGGATCAGCCCCCGGAAAGGCAATCCACCAGTGAGCGCATGTTGAAGCGCATCAACTGCCCATAAAGGTCCGGCCCATCGGGAATGTTCGCCCCCTCGGGGTCCAGAACGCCGGTACGCGCCTTGGTTCCCTGCGCCAGGGTGCGAACCAGGGCCGGTTCGAACTGCGGTTCGGCAAAGATGCAGACGGCACCGGCCTGATTGATGCGTTCACGCAGGGCCGACAGCCGCGCCGCCCCCGGCGGTTGATCGGGCGAGACGGTGATGGCGCCGGCAGCGTTCAGGCCGTACCGGTCCTCCAGATAATGATAAGCATCATGGAAGACGATGAAGGGCCGGTCCTTCACCGGCGTCAGTGCCGCGCGTATTTCCGCGTCCAGGGCATCAATGGCTTGTTTCTGTCGCGCGGCATTGGCCTGATAGGCAGGGGCGCGGGCGGGGTCCAGCGCCGACAGGCGCACCGCGATCAGGTCGGTAATGGCCTTTGCGTTCAGCGGGTCCAGCCAGACATGACCGTCACTGCCCAATTCGGCGTCGGGCCTGTCCTCATGCGCGTGGTCATGATCATGCGCCTCCCACGCCCCGCCCTTACGTACGGGAAGTACCCGGACCGACGGTTCCTTCACCAGCGTCAGAACCTGCGCGTCGCGGGCCAGCGTGGATAGCGGTTTCTCCAGGAAGGTTTCCACACCCGGCCCTGCCCAGACCACCAGTTCGGCACCCGACAGCGCCTTGGCATCCGATGGGCGCAGGGCGAAGGCATGCGGATTGGCGGCCCCGCGCACCAGCAGATAGGGTTCCCCCACCCCCTGCATCACGCCGGATACCAGCGAATGCAACGGCTTCACCGTCACCACCACATCGGGTGGCGGCGGGGCGGCCAGTGCCGGCAGGGCGATAAGGCCGGCCAGCAGGGCGGAAAGGGAAAGAAGGCGCAACATGGATAAGGACCCGGTACCGGAGGACTGATCTGCAAATGTGTTATAATGTAACGTTTGTCAAGGCGGCGGGCATGGCGTAAACCCTGCGGGATGCGCAGGGCAGCCCAGCCAGCATGCGCCAAAGGAGCCGCCCTTTGACAGTCCCCCCGTTACTGGAAGCCCGGAATATCAGCCTGACGCGCGGCGACCGTGCGGTTCTGGACAATGTCTCCCTGTCCGTGGGTGCAGGCGAGATCGTTACACTGATCGGGCCGAACGGGGCCGGCAAGACCAGTCTGGTGAAACTGTGCCTGGGGCTGGTGAAACCGGACAAGGGTACCGTCGCACGGGCACCGGGCCTGAATATCGGCTATATGCCGCAACGTCTGGCCGTCGACGTTACGCTGCCCATGCCGGTCGCACGCTTCCTGTCGCTTTGGTCCCGCGCCACGCGGGCGGAGATGGTTTGTGTGCTGGCGGAGGTGGGGGCCGAACCTGCCATCGACCGTGCCATCCAGACCCTGTCGGGCGGGGAATTGCAGCGTGTGTTGCTGGCCCGCGCCCTGCTGCGCCAGCCCGACCTTCTGGTCCTGGATGAACCGGTGCAGGCGGTGGATGTGCATGGCCAGATTGAGCTGTTCGAACTGATCGGTGCCATCCGCAACCGGCGCGGCTGCGGCGTGCTGCTGGTCAGCCACGATCTGCATCTGGTGATGGCCCGCACCGATACGGTGATCTGCCTGAACCGGCATGTCTGCTGCCAGGGCAAGCCGGAAGATGTGTCGCGCCATCCCGAATATGTGGCCCTGTTCGGGCGGCATGCCGATGCGTTGGCAATCTATCACCACAGCCATGACCATTCCCATGCCGATGATGGCTGTGTCGTGCCGGCGGGGCAGGAACATACCGGACATGGCGACCATCATGGCTGCGGCCATGACCATCACCATCATCACGGCCATGATCATGCGCACGGGGGGCACCGCCATGGATGATTTCCTGCTGCGCGGCTTGCTGGCCGGGATCGGGTTGGCGCTGGTCACGGGGCCGCTGGGCTGCGTCATCGTCTGGCGGCGCATGGCCTATTTCGGGGATACGCTGTCGCATTCGGCCCTGCTGGGCGTGGCCCTGGGCTTTCTGACCGGGATCGGCACCCAGACGGGGATAGTGCTCGTTTGTCTCGCCATTGCCCTGGCGCTCACCCTGTTGCAGGAACAACGCCGACTGGGCAGCGATACGCTGCTGGGCATCATCTCGCACTCCACGCTCAGCCTGGGCATGATTGCGCTTGCCGTGCTGGGATCGGTGCGGGTGGACCTGCTGTCCTATCTGTTCGGCGACATCCTGGCCGTGGGTGATGCCGATCTTTACGCTATCTGGGGCGGTGGGGCGCTGGTGCTGGCGCTGCTGGCCTGGATCTGGCGGCCCCTGCTAGCCCTGACGGTGGATGAGGATCTGGCGCGGGTGGAGGGGGTGCCGGTGCGGCGCGTGCGCCTGGGCTTCACCTTGATGATCGCCATCATCATCGCGCTGGCCATGAAGATCGTGGGCATCCTGCTGGTCACCGCTCTGCTGATCATCCCCGCCGCCGCCGCCCGCCGCTTTGCCAAGGGGCCGGAGGGCATGGCCGTGCAGTCGGCCCTGATCGGGGTGGGGGCTGTGGCGATGGGATTGGGCGCCTCGCTCCAGGTCGATGTGCCCACCGGCCCCGCCATTGTGGCCGCCGCCGCCGCCCTGTTCCTGGCAAGCCAGGCCGTGCCCGCGCGGGGGTAAGGCAACCACCCCAAAAAAAGAAACCCCCGCCGCCCAGGCAGGGGCGACGGGGGCAGGCACTCTGGAGAGAGGAACTAAACATAGGTTAGGGGATGCTGCCCCCGGCTCCGGTGCCGCCGTTGAAGGGGCGGGCTGGCGGGGCCAGAAGACCGGGGGCAGGCTTCCCATCTATCGCGGTGCCGACGGTGGATGGGGCGTCCGGGGCCGTCGGCGGTGACCGGTGCTTTGGGGTGGGATGGGCACCGGCCCGCGATATTGCTTTTACGCAACACGCAAACAGTTCCTGTCGCGACAGCTCAAAAATATTTTCGACCGATGGGCGATGGTCCCGCATGGCCTGCGACAGGGATTTGCGCCATGGCCCGTGGAAGGGGCATGCTGGCGATGAAGCGGCTTCCGTCACCGCTGGACCTGCCGGGGCGTGAGGCCCGGGGGTCCGGTATGGCCGGACGGGATCGACATAAGGATACGCAGGTGACCGTGACCGGTATGGCTCTTGCGGAACCCATGGTGGATGACGACACCCTGCTGGCGCGGATCGCCGGCGGGGACCGGGGGGCGTTTACGGTGCTGGCGACACGCCACACCGCCCGCGCCCTGTCCGTGGCGCAACGCGTCCTGAACAACGCGGCGGAAGCGGACGAGGTGGTGCAGGAGGCCTGGGTCAAGGTCTGGACCAAGGCCGGTCAGTGGGAAGCGGGCGGGTCTGCCCGGTTTTCTACCTGGCTGCACCGGGTTGTCGTCAATCTCTGTATCGACCGTCGTCGCAAACAGGGGTTCGAGGCGTTGGAAGATGCCCCGGATGTGCCTGATCCGTCACCCGCCGCCGGTTCGCTGATCGCGCGGCGGCAAATGTCGGAAACTATTGCGGCGGCCCTGGCCGGGCTGCCGGAACGGCAAAGGGTGGCTGTCTCCCTTTGTTATTACGAGGAAATGAGTGCCGCCGAGGCCGGGCGGATGTTGGACCTGTCGGTGCCGGCGGTGGAATCGCTGCTGGCCCGTGCCCGCCGCGCCCTTCGGGGCCGGCTCACCGCCCTGGGGATCACGGGCGTTGGGGAGGATGAAGAATGAGGGAACCGATCAACGGCGCAGGCCGGATGGAGGCCATGGGGATGGCCGCCTTCCAGGCCCTGCTGGAACAATATGGGGCCGAACCCAGGCGATGGCCCGATGATTTGCGCAAACCCGCACAGGCACTGTTGGCTCATTCCGTCCAGGCACGGGCCGAACAGCATCGTGCGGCCATGCTGGACGCGATGCTGGACCGGCTGGATGCGCCGGTGATCAGCGATGATCGCGTGGCCCGTGTGGTGGCCGGCGCCCTGGGTGACCTGCCCGTGCCGGGACTGGTGCGGCGCCGCAACCCTTTTTCGCAGCGCGTCGGGGATATGCTGGGTGGATGGCGTCAGGTCTGGCCACGGGCAGCCGGTCTGGCCGCCTGTACAGCTGCCGGCATCCTGGTCGGGGCCTTCAACCCCGTCACCTCCACGGCCGCCGGCGGCATGGGCGGGGAGGGCGCGGTCACCACCGCGACCACCGCCAGTGACCTGCCCAGCGCGCTGTTCACCCCTTCCGCCCTGGAAAGCCTGTTCCAATGACCCGCGACCGTTTGATACAGACCGCGCTACTGGCGTCGGTCGGCCTGAACCTTTTCCTGTTGGGCACCATGGTGCCGCGCTGGCTGGGGCCGAAGCCGCCTTTCGCTGACAAGATGGTGATGATGGGACCGGACGGGCCGGGTGGTCCCGGCGGTCCCCTGTTCGCCATGCACCGGATGATGGATGATCTGCCCGAAGCCGACGCCAAGATCCTGAAGGAACATTTCGGTTCCGACATGGAAAAGATGATGGAGAAGGCCAAGTCCTTCCGGGATCGTATCGATCGCCTGCGCGACCTGATGCGGGCCGACCCGTTCGACCCCGTGGCCCTGCGTACGGAACTGGAAAGTGCCGCCGCCGACCGTCAGACGATGGAGAAGGCACAGACCGACAGGATCATCGAGGTGCTGGGCAAGCTGTCACCGGAGGGGCGCCGCCGCCTGGCCGAGATGCGTCCACCCCGCATGATGATCAATGAACGCCGGATGCATGGCGGGCCCGATATGCGGCCCCCGC
>JAEMSB010000344.1 GCA_016463045.1 Niveispirillum sp. | reverse complement strand
ATCCCCGGCCCTGTCGGGGGTGAACGCCGGTTGCATGCCCATGCTGATCGAGTATCTGCCCATCCTGCTTGACGGTTTGCTGACGACATTGTCGGTGTCGCTGGTCTCGCTTGCCATCGCCTCGCTGTTCGGTCTGGCCGGCGCCCTGGCCAAGCTGTCCACAGGGCGCGGCTTGCAGGCGGTGGCAGGCGCCTACACCACGCTGATCCGCTCCATTCCCGATCTGGTGCTGATGCTGGCCCTGTTCTATGGCGGTCAGGCGCTGGTCAATGATATCGGCCTGCGTCTGGGCTGGGACTATATTGATGTCGATCCGTTCCTGGCCGGCAGCCTGACCCTGGGCTTCATCTATGGCGCCTATCTGACGGAAACCTTCCGGGGCGCCTTCCTGGCGATCCCTAAGGGACAGGCCGAAGCCGGGCTGGCTTATGGGATGAGCGGGTTTCAGGTTCTCTGGCACATCACCCTGCCGCAGATGATCCGCCACGCCATCCCCGGTTTTGCCAATAACTGGCTGGTCATGGTCAAGGCCTCGGCCCTGGTGTCGATCATCGGTCTGGATGACATGGTCCACCGCGCCAGCCTGGCGACCGCCGCCACGGCCCAGCCCTTCACCTTCTATGCCGCCGTCGCGGCCATTTATCTGGCGGTGACGACGGTATCGATCTTGGCGCTTGGCCAGGTTGAAAAGCGCTTCTCGCTCGGCGTGCGCAAGGCGGTGCTGTGATGATCGATCTTCAGATTATCCAGGACAATCTGCCCGCCTTTCTGGACGGGGCCCGCGTCACCATCCTACTGCTGCTGGCCTCTGCCGCCGCCGGCCTGAGCCTGTCGCTGCCGTTGGCGGTGGCGCGGGTGTCGGCCAACCCCTACCTGTCGCGGCCCGTCTTCCTGTTCACCTATGTGCTGCGCGGCACGCCGCTGCTGGTGCAGCTTTTCATGGTCTATTTCGGGCTGGCGCAGTTCGATATGGTCCGGGAAAGCAGCCTGTGGCCGCTGCTGCGTGAACCCTGGTTCTGTGCCTGGATCGCTTTCACGCTGAACACGGCTGCCTACACGACCGAAATGCTGGCCGGTGCGCTGCGCGCCACCCCGGCGGGAGAGGTGGAGGCAGCGCGCAGCCTGGGCATGACGGGCTTTGACA
The DNA here is from genome assembly GCA_016463045.1 of Niveispirillum sp. Taxonomy (GTDB): domain Bacteria; phylum Pseudomonadota; class Alphaproteobacteria; order Azospirillales; family Azospirillaceae; genus Niveispirillum. Next base: position 4,244 of record JAEMSB010000344.1, on the reverse strand, counting down.
TCTACACCCGCATCCTGATCCCCGGCGCCGTCCGCCGCGCCCTGCCGCAATATGGCAATGAGCTGGTGATGCTGATGCACGCCACTTCCATCGCCAGTGCGGTGACCCTGGTGGAGATCACCCGCGTGGCCCGCGACGTCCATGCCAACACCTTGTTGGCGGTGGAAGCGTTCGGCACGGCGGCCCTGTTCTATCTCGCCCTGACCCTGTGCATCACCGGCCTGTTCCGGCTGCTGGAGCGCCGCCTGCTGCGGCATCTGGCGCGCCCGGCCGGTGCCTCTTGAGGAGCGGCACCATCGTGCGATCTGAAACCCTGTCCCTGCCCGGCACGACGCAAGGCACCCACCGTACCGTGACGGTGCAGCGCTTCGGCACCCCCGGCGGACGCCCCCGTGTGCATATCCAGGCCAGCCTGCATGCTGATGAAATCCCGGCCATGCTGGTCGCCGACAAGCTGCGCCGCCGCCTGACCAACCTTGAGGCAGAGGGCAAGCTGGTGGGCGAGGTGGTGCTGGTGCCCATCGCAAATCCCATTGGTCTGTCACAGGCGGTGCTGGGCGACATGCTGGGCCGGTTCGACCTGACCGACGGGCGCAATTTCAACCGTGACTTCCCCTGGTTGGCCCCTGCCGCCGCAGCGCGTGTGCAGGGCCGGCTGGGCGATGATCCCGTCGCCAATACGGCCATGATCCGTGCGGCCCTGGCCGACGCCCTGTCGGAAATGCGGCCGCAATCGCCGGCCCAGCATCTGAAGGTGCTGCTGATGTCGCTGGCGGTGGGCGCCGACTGGGTGCTGGACCTGCATTGCGACCATGAGGCCGTGATGCATCTCTACACCCTGACCCCGCTGGCCGAAGAGGTGGAACCGCTGGCCCGCCTGCTGGGCGCCCAGGCGCTGCTGACGGCGGATGAAAGCGGCGACAACCCGTTCGACGAGGCGGTGAGCCGTCCATGGACCACCCTGCAAAAGCGCTTCCCCGACCATCCCATTCCGCTGTCCTGCCGGTCGGTGACGGTAGAACTGCGCGGTCAGGCCGATGTCGATCATGATCTGGCCGACCGTGACGCCCGCGCCCTGGTGGCTTTTCTGGCCCATGCGGGCGTTCTGACCGGCCCTGTTCCCACCCTGCCGCCATCGCTGTGCGCGGCCACGCCCCTGGAAGCGGTGGAACCGCTGACCGCGCCGGCCGCCGGTGTCCTGGTCTATCGCCGCCCCCTGGGTGCGGCGGTGGAGGAAGGCGAGATCGTGGCCGACATCATCGATCCTGTCAGCGGTCAGGCCGTGCCCGTCATCAGTCATGGCGGCGGCCTGTTATTCGCCCGCATCGCCACCCGCATGGCCTTCCCCGGCAACCGCCTGGGCAAGCTGGCCGGCACCCGCCTGCGCCGTTCCGGCAACCTATTGAGCCCGTGAGCCATCCCATGGAAATCAAGCTGCAAGCCGACAATATCGCCAAACGCTATGGCAGCATCGATGTGCTGCATGATGTCTCGCTTCAGGCCAGAGCCGGCGATGTCATCGCCCTGATTGGTGCGTCGGGGTCCGGAAAAAGCACCCTGCTGCGCTGTCTGAACCTGCTGGAACGGCCCCATGCCGGGTGCCTGACGGTGGCGGGGGAGCGTCTGGCCCTGACGCCCGACCGAACGGGAGAGCTGACCGCAGCCGACCCTACCCAGCTACGCCGCCTGCGTGCCCGCCTGTCGATGGTGTTTCAGCAGTTCAATCTGTGGGGCCACATGACGGTCCTGCGCAACGTCATTGAAGCACCGATCCGGGTCAATGGCCTGTCCAAGGCGGAAGCGATCGAACGGGCTGAGCATTATCTGGCCCGTGTCGGTGTCCTGCACCGGCGCGATGCGTATCCGGCACATCTGTCAGGCGGCGAGCAGCAGCGCGTGGCCATCGCCCGCGCGCTGGCCATGGAACCCGACGTGATGCTGTTCGATGAACCGACCAGCGCGCTGGACCCCGAACTGGTGGGCGAGGTGCTGCGCGTCATGCGCGGTCTGGCCGAGGAGGGGCGGACCATGGTGGTCGTGACCCACGAAATGGCCTTCGCCCGCGATGTCGGCAGTCAGCTTGTCTTTCTGCACAAGGGCCGGATTGAGGAGCAGGGCACGCCCGCCGACCTGATGAGCAACCCGCAGAGCGACCGCCTGCGCACCTTTCTGGCCAGCAGCCTGCACCGCGCCGGCCACGCCTGAACCCAGTCGAAACGCCACCCAAACCATCGTGGGCACGAGACCCGGCAAACGGGCGGGCCCATCCAGACACTCGGGAGACTTCAGTTGAGGGACTTCACCATGAACACCAAGCATCTGCTGGCCACCACAACCGCACTGGCCCTGCTGGCCGGCCCCGCCATCGCGCAGGATAGCGGCCTTCTGGAAGAGATTGTCGTGACCGGATCGCGCATCGCGCGGCCCGCCGAACAGAGCCCCGTGCCCGTCACCGCCCTGGGCGAGGCGGAACTCTCCGCACGTGGCATCACCAGCATTTCCGACGCGCTGAGCCGTCTGCCGGCCCTGCAGAATACCCGGTCGTCCGACCAGCTTTCTTCAGCGTCGCCCGTGCCGACCGCCAATCTGCGCGGTCTCGGGGCGGCCCGCACCCTGGTGCTGGTCAATGGCCGTCGCCATGTGGCCGGCATCGCCGGTGAGGCGTCGGTGGATATCTCCACCATCCCGTCGGCCCTGGTCGAACGTGTGGATGTGCTGACCGGCGGTGCGTCCGCCGTCTATGGCTCCGACGCTGTGACCGGTGTGGTGAACTTTGTCCTGAAGAAGGATTTCGAGGGCCAGGACATCACCGCCCAATATGGCCTATCGGAAAAGGGTGATGCCGACCGCCGCTATGTCGCCGCCACCATCGGCCGCAATTTCGATGACGGCAAGGGCAACATCACCCTGTCGCTGTCGTCGGTGGATCAGAAGCCGTTGGAATTTGGTGACCGCAAATGGTCGCGCGGCAACGGCATCGCCGACGACACGGCCAATCCCGACCTGTTCCTTCAGGAAACAGACCTGACCCCTGCGCTGCGCGCTGCAGGCGTCACCGCCGGCACGCGCATCCTGTCCCTGTCCACTGCCAACCAGGCCATTGCCGGCCAGACGCTGATCGGCCGCGCCACGAACGCCAAGGCCCGCGCCTTCGGCACCAACCAGCGTTTCGGCCTGTCATCGATCTACGGCATCATTGGCTTTGACCCGCGTGGCACGGGCTTCCCCGTGTCGGGCACCAACAGCCGCGCGCCCAATATCGACCTGGACAATAACGGCACCCGCGACTGTGTTCAGAATTATCCGGGCCGCCGTGGCTATGGCTGTCTGGTCATCGATCCGGCCACGGGCAAGCTGCGTCCGTTCCAGGATGGTATCCTGGCCAATAACGACCAGTTCGGCGGCGACGGCACGCCCGACTATCTGGACCGCGCCACCCTGGTCGGCGACCTGTCCACGCAGACGGCCAATCTGAACGCCCGTTATGAGGTGAACCCCTACTTCAAGCCGTTCGTGGAAGCCAAATACGTCCGCAATACCAGCCGTCAGGTCGAAAGTGTGCGCACCTTCGATGACAGCATCCGCATCAAGCTGGACAACCCCTTCATCCCGCAGCAGCTGCGCGACATTGCCAATGCCCAGATCGCGGCAGAGCCGGCATTGGCCAGCACCTATCAGTTCATCATCACCCGCGATCATGCCGACGTGGTCGATCCTGTGGTGCGCAACACCCGCGACACCTATCGCGGCGTGCTCGGCTTTGAAGGAGAGCTGGATAATGGCTGGTCGTACGAGGCGTCCTATAATTACGGCCGCACCGATGCCACCGACAAACGCCCGACCCGTCTGAATGACCGGTTCTTTGCCGCCATCGATGCGGTACGCGCCCCCAATGGCCAGATCGTCTGCCGCTCCGACCTGAACCCGACCTCGGTTCCGTCCGTGTCGGACTTCCCGGTCTTTTCCTGGTCGGGCTACAACACGTTCAAGGCCGGCGACGGGTCGTGCAAGCCCTTGAACCTATTCGGCCTGGGCGCCCCGTCAGAGGCGGCACAGGATTTTGTCACCTATGACAATCCCGTGAAGTCCACCATCAAGCAGCAGGTCTGGAACGCCAGCGTCACCGGCGACCTGGGCGAAAGCCTGGCCCTGCCGGGAGGCCCCATCGGCTTTGCCGCCGGTCTGGAACACCGCAAGGAGGACAGCCAGTTTGAAGTGACGGCGTTCGAGCGTCTGAACTACAC
>JAEMSB010000016.1 GCA_016463045.1 Niveispirillum sp. | reverse complement strand
TCGACGCGGTGCCACTGGCGGTCGTCAATGCCAATGCGCCGCAGGAGATCCTGCGGGCCATGGATATTCCCTTTGTCGTGAACCAATGGTGGGCCTCCATCGTAGCCGCAAAACAGCAATCGGGCCGCTATTTCGGCCTGTTGCGCGACCGTGACTATCCGGCGGATGTCGAGGCTTACAGTGCGCAGGGGCTGGCCGCCGCATTCGACGATGATACGGAAAACGCCCCCTGGGGCGGTCTGCCAAAGCCGGATTTCCTGGCGGCTGTGACCGGTACGGATGCAACCGCCCGCATCTTCCGCCATTGGGCGATGGAGACGGGGGCCGACCTGTACCTCTATCAGCGCAGTTTCGACAGCCGCTGGCAGATCCTCACCGATTGGTGGGAAGACCTTCCCGGCGATTGGGATCAACATCTGGAACCGGAACGCCTGGACCTGATGGAAGGGGAATTGCGTGCCCATGTGGCGCGGCTGGAAACGGCGACAGGAAAGCAGTTCGATCCTGCCCGTTTTGCAGAGGTCATGGATCTGGTGAATGAGCAGGAGGAATGGTACCGCCGCACCCGCGACCTGATCGCCGCCACACACCCTGCCCCGGTCAGCATCGTCGATACGATGCCCGCCACCATGGTGCCGCAATGGCATCGCGGCTCCATCTGGGCCCGCGATGCCGCGAAGGCGCTGTATGAGGAAGTGGCCGCCCGCGCGGCAGCGGGTGACGCTGCCTGCCCAAATGAGCGTGTGCGCCTGATGTGGGTGGGGCGTGGCCTGTGGAGCGACATGGCCTTTTACCAGCGCTGGGAAGAAAGCCATGGCGCGGTCTTCGTCTGCTCCATGTATCTGTCGCTGGCCGCTGACGGTTATATCCGCCATCACAACCGGGGACGCGATCCGATGCGGGCCTTGGCCGCACGGTTCGTCACCATGGGCGATGAATTACGCATGCCCACCTGGGCCGGGGCGTGGCATGTGCGCGATGCCCGCATCCATGGGGTTCACGGGGCGGTCGCCTTGACCGACGCCGATCCATTTGTGCTGCGGGCGCTGGAGGAGGCGGGCATCCCCGTGCTACGCCTGGACCTGGATAATTATAATCAGGAAAGTGCGGATGCCGCTGCCGTCGATAGTGCCGTGACCCGGTTCATTGAAGGGTTACGGACTTAACCTACATGTCATTGCAATTGCCGCAAGCCTTGATGTCAGGCAGAAGGGAACCATTCCTTCGGCGGATACAGGGCGGGCTTGCGGCATGGATGATGTGAGGGCGCGCGCTTCACGGCTGCAGGATATCGCCCAGCAGGCTGGCGTGTCGGTTTCCACCGTATCGCGGGCATTGAGCGGCAGCAGCGCCGTCAATGCCGAAACCCGCCGCCGTATCCGTGAACTGGCCGAGGCGGCGCAGTATGACGCGCCCCCTCGCCGCGCACGGCAGACGGCAGGCGGCGACCGGCCCACGATCATGGTGGTAATGCCGCCGGCCCATGACGGGGGGCAGCCGGTCGATCCATTCAGCCTGGGTCTGGTCGGCGGGATCAGTGTTGCGATGCGCGAACGTGGCCTAGACCTGACCCTTGGGCATGCCACCCCGATGGATCAGCGTGGTTTGGCCGAACTGCTGGATCAGAACCAGGCCGATGGCCTGATCTTCCTTGGCCAAAGCCAGTTGCATGAGGCGTTGAACCGTCTGGCCCGCGATGGGCGGCGCTTCGTGGTGTGGGGGGCGGTCGCCCCCGACCAGGACTATTGCTGTGTTGGCAGCGACAATATCCGGGGCGGATACCGGGCAACCCACCATCTGGCACGTCTGGGTCGCCGCCGGATCGCCTTTCTGGGCGACACGCACACGCTGGAGCTGGCGCAACGTCACCAGGGCTATCTGAACGCATTACAGGGGGCGGGTTTGACCGTCGATCCCCACTTGCATCGGCGCTGCCGGCTGGTGCCTGACGCGGCGGCGGAGGCAGTAAATGACCTACTGGATCAGGGAGTGGCGTTCGACGCTGTCGTTGCGGTCAGTGATCTGGTCGCCATCGGGGCCATTCGCGCCCTGAACCGGCGCGGCCTGTCGGTACCGCACGACGTCGCGGTCGTCGGCTATGATGATATCGAAATTGCGGCCTATGCCCACCCTGCCCTGACCACCATCCGCCAGGATACCGCCAAGGCAGGCCGGCTGCTGGTGGCAAAGCTGCTGCGTCTGCTGGCGGGTGATCCAGCCTCTTCTGAACGGTTGAGTACCGATCTGATCGTCCGGGAATCCTGCGGCGCATAGTCTTTGCAGATTATTTGTTGCAATTGCAGTGACCGTCGCGTCTCCTTCGACATCAATAAGTCCAGGAAACAATCCGACAGTTGGAGGAACCATGCCCCTGTCCCCGCGTCACCTGCCGTTGGCAACCGCCGCCGCCCTATCCATCTTGGCGCTGGACGCCGGTCATGGGGCACAGGCTGCGCAGACGCGGGACTTTCCCTCCTATGCCTTGGAACCGGGGGCCAAGCCTGGCCGGGTGACGGTGGAAGCGAAGGGACAACCCGGTGCCCGGCAATTCCGGCTGACCAGCACGGCGCCGCAGCGGGATAATACATCCAATCTACGCGAAATCAGCGAACGCGGGCCGTATACAGTGACCGGCGACCTGCTGTTCGACGCGCTGTTCGCGCAATCGGTGGATGATGCAGCACTGGCAAGCGTCAGTTCCATCAAGGACGGCGCCTATAATGGCGGACAGCCTATTGCCTGTAATTGCTTTGAGACGGGTGAAAAATGGAACTATGTCTGGACGCGTGACCTGTCCTACGCGCTGGACCTGGGGCTGGCCGGGCTGGACCCGCAGCGGGCCGTGGACAGCCTGCTGTTCAAGACGGGGAGTTTCCGGGCGGGCGTGAGCATCCCCGCCGAACTTCCCAATGGTTCCACACAGATCGTGCAGGATACAGGATCCGGCGGGTCCTGGCCGATCAGCACCGATCGCACCAGTTGGGCGCTGGGGGCAGAGGCGGTGCTGGCCAATTTGCGGGGCGGCGCCCGTGCTGATTTTGCACGCAAGGCCTATGACGCGCTGCGTGGCACGGTGGAGGCAGACCGGATTGCAGCGTTCGACACAGCCAGCGGGCTTTATGGCGGTGAACACAGCTTCCTGGACTGGCGTGAACAGACCTATGCCCGCTGGGTGCGCGAACATCTACCGGCCATGGCACAGTCAAAGGCACTTTCCACTAACGTCCTGCAATACCGCGCCCTGCGTCTGGCATCCCGTCTGGCGCGGGAGGTGGGGGACGTGCCTGTGGCGACCCGTTACGATGGCTGGGCGGAGGAATTGTCAAAGGCCATTGATGCCACCTTCTGGGATGCCCGGGCCGGCATGTATGCCACCTACACGATGGCAGAGCCAACGCCGGCCCGGATTGAGAAATATGATCTGCTGGGTAATGCCCTGGTGGTGTTGTCGGGCGTGGCACCGCCGGAAAGGGCCAGGTCGATCTTTGACCGCTATCCCTTCGCACCGTTTGGCCCCTCGGTCGTCTGGCCGCAGGCACCGGGGGAATTCGTCTATCACAACCGGGCGCAATGGCCCTTTGTCACGGCCTATGGCCTGCGCGCCGCCATTGCCGCCGGGCATGTGGCTGCGGTCGATCAGAGTCTGGCCGCACTGGAGCGGGCGGCAGCGCTTCATCTCTCCAACATGGAGAATCTGGAATGGCTGACGGGGCGGGCACAGTTTGATGACGGGCCGGAGATCAATTCCCGTCGTCAGCTCTGGTCCGTCGGCGCCTATTACGGGGCCATCGTGCAGGATGTGTTCGGCTGGCAGCCGGGCGCCGATGGCGTGCACATCAGACCTTACCTGACCACCGCCACCCGCGCGCGCTTCGACAAACCCGAAGTGGTATTGGGCGGCCTGTCCTTTGCGGGCAAGCCGGTGGAAATCGCCCTGATCCTGCCAGCCAAGGCGGCGACAGGTGGTGCCTATCCCGTGGCGGGCATCACCCTGAATGGCAAGACCGTGAACGGCCCCCTGACGTCCGATGAGTTCACGGCATCGCGGAACCGGATTGAGGTTCGTTTCGGTCCGGCACAGGCATCCCAAAGTCGGGTGACGGCATTGGCCCCTATCGACCCGGTCAGCCATAAGGAGCCGCGTGCCTTCATGCCCTGGACTCCCGGCATTTCCGGTGCGCGCCGCACGGCGGAACAGGTCGCCCTGGATTTCGGCCCGACCAAGGACAGGACACCGCTGCGCTACCGCGTCTTACGCGACGGGGTGCTGGTTGCCGATGATGTGACGGGATCGGGCTGGACCGATACAGCCCCGCCGCCGCCTGCCGTCACCGCCTGCTATTCCATCGTGGCTGTGCATGTTTCCACCCGTATCGCGTCGCAACCCTCTGCCCCTGTCTGCCTGCGGGGTGAAGCGGCGCAGACCATCGCCGTCGGCAAGATGGCCCGGTTGGGCCAGACGCTGGACCTGGGGCAGGTGATGGTGGCCAGTGGTGGACGCCACGCCCTGACGACGACCTATGAAAACCGGACCTATGCCGTGAATACTGGCATCACTAATGCTGTCAAACGGCTGGTCCTGGTGGATGAGGCCGGCAAGCGTTACAGCGCCATCCTGCAGATGCCGCATATCGATCCCGAGGGGGACCGCCATTCCACCCGCAGTTCCACCCGCGCCATCTTTGACCTGCCGGCGGGCCGCTACAGCGTTAGCATCGAGGATTTCTTCAACATGAGCGCGCTTTCCACCAACGCCAGTTACAGCGGTCCAGGTGGCATGACCGGTCCGGTCAATGAAGCGCGGATCGAAACATTGATGGTGGACAGGTTGCCCTGATCAAACGGGAGTCAGGCCCAGCATGGCCAGAAACTCCGCCTCTGTCGCAAACTGGAGGCGGCCAAAGCGCTTTTGCCGGGCGCGGGCGGCGGTCAGTTTTGTCTGCCCCGGCGACAGGCCGACGATCAGCCAGTCCGTGTCCTGTGTGACATAGGTCTGGAACCGTCCGCCGGCTTGCCGGATGACCCTTGCCGCCTCCGCCCGTGAACAGGCGGACAGGGTACCCGTGACGACAAACCCCTGCCCGTCCATCCGGTTTGTCGGGCTTGCCAGCCGGGGCTGGGCCGGGATCAGCGGCGATCGGCCGGCGCGGGACTGACCCTGCCCGACCCTCAGCCTTTCCAAGGCCTCCACCACCGTATCCGTACCCATCATCCGGGCGACATGCTGGCCGATGGCGGCGCAGGCGGCGGCATCGCTGCCGGCCTCATGGTGCTGCAACGGGATACCCAGATGATGGGCCACAATGTTTAGCTTATGGCTGCGCAGATCGGGAAAGGCGGCACGGGCCAGTTCAACCGTGCACACAAAGCGGAAGGCTGGCACCGGCAAGCCGGCAGCCATCAGGCAGGCCGACAGGACACCTGAATCAAAGCTGGCATTATGGGCTAGCAGCACTGCCCCCTCCAGCCGGCGTGACAGATCGGGCCAGATACCGGCAAAGGTCGGCGCATCAGCCACATCATGGGGCCGTATCCCATGCACGGCAACGCAGAACGGGGAAAATTCGGCGGGTTCCGGTCGGATCAGACGACGAAAGACAGGCGCATCGGGCCGAAACACCTCTGCCACACCCACGGCGCAGGCGCTGTCACGGCGGGCATTGGCGGTTTCAAAATCAATGGCGAGTTCGATCACAGGCGACGCTCCGGTTCCGATCCCGCGGTTGTAGCTCAATCCCGACGCGCCTTGAATGATGCGATATCGGCTGCGACGGTCGGTGACAGGATCGTGTGCGGTTCAGGTTCGGGCGGGCGTGACAGGAACAGGTTCATGGGCATCGCATAGCCGCCGTAAAGTGATGGGTTGGCACCATCCAGGGTCAGGCGCAGCCCCTCAGCGCCAATAACAATGCCCAGTGACCGGAACCGGTAGTCGGACAGAGCGCGGCTGACCAAGGCCAGACTGTCATTGTGGATCGGGTCCAGCCAGGGCGGCGGTGTGCCGCCCGCTGCTGCCAGACGTCCCGGCCCTGTGGCCAGCAGGCCGCCGGGGCCGAGATGGGCGCCAACAGCATCAATTCGGATCGGTATCGAACCGATCAATGATCCCTCTGCCTCTATTCCTGTAACCCCAAGGGCCGACAGGGCATCGGAAACAGGCGTCGCGGGGACGTCCAGTCGCAGGTCCAGATAGTCATTGCCAAGGCGGAACGTTCCCTGTGGTAGTGTCACGTTCTGCCCCGCCCACCGGAACGGCTCCGGTGCCAGACGCAGAACGCCATCCGCAGGCAATGACAGACCAGTGCCGCCGCCCATCAGGGCGATGCCGGGGTCGAACAGGCCGATGGAAAGGGTTTGTGGCGGCATGGACAAGGGTGACAGCCGGTCAAAGCGCAGCACCCCGTTTACCCCGGCAAGGCGCAGGCCAGGCAGGCGCAGACCCGCATCTTCCAGCAGGATATCGGCGGTGCCATCGGCCCTGTCGCCATTCCACGCCGCCGTCAGACGGGCCGCGATGGTACCGGTCAGGGCATGCGGCAATGGCGCGCCGGGGAAAAGCTGTGCGGCATTACCGGCATTCAGCGTGATGGGCACCAGCCGTGCCAGCGCGCGGCCACCGGCCCTGTTCAATTCCACCGCACCGGTCAGACTGGCCCCCCTGTCACCGGTCGCCATCGCCCATTCCAGGCGCAATTCCTCTGCCGGATCACCGCGCAGTTTGGCGGCAAGTGTAGACGGTGCCAGCCAGGGCAAGCGCAGGGCGGCTGCACGGACATCCAGGTCCAGCGGCCATGCCAGCCGTCCCGTCAGCAACACCCCCTTTGCCATCAGGCCAAGGGTCGGGATAGATAGGCTTCCGGGTGGCTGATCGGCGGTGGGGGATAACCACCACTCCCCATCAATGCGCCGCGCGGTTGCTGACAGAGACAGGGCATTGTCGCGCGGCCCCTGCCCGATACCCAGGCCACGGGCCTCCAGCATCACCTCGATATCGGGCCAGACACGGGGCGGTAGGTCCATTGAAACATTCCGGGCCGACAATGTCAGGGTCACGGGACCGCCGATCAGGCCGGGATCAGGCTGCCCCAGCCGGGCGGCGAACCCCGCAACATCATCCACCCGCACGCTGCCCGCCACCCGCTGCCCGCCCGTGTCATCCGGGTCCATCAGGGCATCCAGACGCGCAATGCCCGGCCATTCAAGCAAGGCCTGGCCCTGCCCGTCTTTCCAGCGCAGGACCATGTCAGGCAAACCCTGCGGCAGGGCCTTGGCCATAACATCCAGATCACCGATCCAGTTGCCGTTGGACAAACGTCGTATGCTGCCCTGGCCTGTCAGGCGCGGCCCGTCAGAGAGGGCAGTCCCAGAGAGGGGTTTCAATGTGAAGCCTGCGGCGGACAGCGTATCCCCGCGCCAGTCAGCAGTGATCCGGGCCGGAACACCCGTCGGCCCGATGGTCAGGGCGCCCTGCCCCTGCGCATGCCATCCACCCTCCACCGGGGTGATGGCGGCATCCATCGTCAAGGGTAGGGACCCAAGCCCACCAGGAAGGGCGAGGCTGAGACGGGCCTGCGTAATCTGAACCGGGACAGTCAAACCGCTCAGGCCGGATGTGGATAGAGATAGCGGCTGCGACAGCCGTAAACCTTGAACCTCCAGCGCCATAACCCGTCCTGACCAGAGGCCGGCAGGGGTGAACTGCGCCGTAAACCGGTCGGCCCCGTCTTCCTGCCCCAGGGAGAAGGCACCGGTGGCGTGGGTCAGACCCAGATCGTCGATGGCCAGTTCGGCCTGTGGAAAGCCCAGGGCTCGCAATTGCGATGTCCAGCGCGCGGCCAGCAGGCCGGGCAAGGAGAGCCAGAGGGCCAGTACCCCCAGCGCCAGCAGGCCACAGGCCAGCAGAACCTTCTCCCTCCGCACTAATGCGCGCAATCCGTCGCCCCCATCGGCAAAATCCGCCGCCTTCACGGCATCCGGTCTCTTTCCATGCAAAGATGCGACCGCTATCGTAGCAAGCGCAACGGTTGAGAGATGATGCCGCCCATGCTTTCCCGCCTTCTCGTCCTGCTCTGTCTGCTGATGGCCGTTCCGCTGTCACAGGCGGCCCGCCCGCAGGCCAATCCCGACGACACACTGATCATGGAACTGAAGACCGGCACGGTCATCATCCAGATGCGGCCCGATCTGGCACCCATTCATGTGGCTCGTATCAAGCAACTGGTGCGGCGCGGGTTCTATGATGGCGTTGCCTTTCACCGCGTGGTGGCCGGGTCGCTGGCGCAGACGGGGGACCGCAGTGGTACGGGCCGGGGCGGCACGGGCCGCTGGCTGGAACTGGAACCCAGCAAGGAACCGCATGTGCGCGGTGTGGTATCCATGGCACGCGGCATGAACCGCAATAGCGGCGACAGCCAGTTCTTCATCCTGACCCACGCCCAGGACCCCTCGCTTGACGGCAACTACACGCTGTGGGGGCATGTCATCAAAGGCCTGGACCTAATCGACAAGCTGAAGGCCGGCGACAAGAAGAAGGAAGGATGGGTGAAGGACCCGGACCGTATCATCAGCATGCGGGTCCAATCCGATCCGCCGCGCCCACCAAAGGCCGTACCGCCGACCACGCCGCCGGCCCCGCCGAAATAGCGGGTGGGCCATCCCGCCGGCCCAGTTCCCATTGGCGTCACATGCCGCTATGGTGCCCGCCTGCATGCAACCGAGAACCGGGGCAACCGGTTGGCAAGGATGACTGACATGGATCTGGAAAATACCCTTTATCTCGACCTGGCCTCGGGCCGCGTCACCATTCAGCTGCGCCCCGACCTGGCGCCCAAGCATGTGGCGCGCATCAAGGAACTGGCGCGTGAAGGCTTTTATGACGGCCTGACCTTCCATCGCGTGATCGAAGGTTTCATGGCCCAGGGCGGCTGCCCCGATGGCAACGGCATGGGTGGTTCCGGGCAGAACCTGCCGCAGGAATTCTCGCGTGAGCCGCATGTGCGCGGTACCTGCTCCATGGCCCGCGCGTCCAACCCGAACAGCGCCGACAGCCAATTCTTCATCTGCTTCTCCGATGCCCGCTTCCTGGATGGCCAGTACACGGTCTGGGGCAAGGTCGTGGACGGCATGGAGAATGTCGACAAGATCAAGCGCGGCGCTGGTCGCAATGGCGAGGTTCGCGACCCGGACCAGATCGTGAAGTTGAGTGTCGCTGCCGACGTTGAAGCCGCCTGACGCTTCCAGCGGATGACAGCGACGAAAAGCCGCCCCACACCATTGGGGCGGCTTTTTCGTTAGCAGGGGGTGCTGCCGGGTTCCAGTGAAATGGACCTGTGCAACGGCCATGATGTCGGACCAGGATGCGACGTTCCGCATGATGGTTACGCGCAGGAGCCCCCGATGGCACACCCGACAATCGTTGCCACCCGTATTTCCCTGATTGCCCTGTCGGCTTTCCTGACCCTGCCGGCCATGGCGGCGGAAAAATCCTGGACGCTTTCAGGCCAATCACTGGATGTTTCAACCCCCTGTGCAAGACAGGTGGATATCGTACCGGCAGCCCAGATGGGGGAGATCACGGTGCGTGCGGTTGCCGATCATCCGGAGGAGATTGACGCTCTGTCCATCTCTGGCGGCGGGAATGGCGTATCGGTCGCCAAGCGGGGCAACCGTTGCCCGTTGTCATCATCACGCAAGAAGGAAACCCTGCGCCTGACGATCACCCTGCCCGCCGGCAGCGATCTGTCCTTGCGTGAAGGGGGAAGTGGCGAATACCGGGTGACCGTGCCAGTCGATCGTCTGGACCTGCGCCTGTTGGGTTCAGGCGGCCTGACAGTGGATCAGGTGGAGGGCCGGCTGGATGCATCCCTCTCAGGTTCCGGCGGTGGGCTGGTGGCTCGGATGGGCGGTGGTGCTGCTGCCATCCGCGCGTCCGGCAGCGGCGGCATGCAGGTGGGTGGCCTTATCGGCAACCTGCAGATCGACCTGAGCGGGTCGGGTGGGGTCGAGGTAGCGGCGGCGGGCGCCACCATCATTGAAACCAGCGGATCAGGTGGTGTGCGGGCCGACAGCGTGAACGGCCCCCTGTCGTTCGAGGCGACGGGATCAGGCAGCCTGAAACTGGGCACGATCAACGCCGATCACGTAAAAATCCGCACGTCGGGCGATGGCGGCGCCACCATCCGCGATGGCCGCACAGGAGGCCTGCTTGTTTCCGCCACGGGCAGCGCCGATGCCGATCTGAACATTGCTGCGGACCGCGCCGACCTGTCTACCAGCGGCAGTGGCGATATCAGGGTGCGGCAGATCACGGGACCTGTCAGTCAGCGACGCACCGGCAGTGGAACCATTCGCATCGGTGGTTGAACCGTAACGGAACCCATCCTGGGGGGCGGGTTCCGTCAGCCCGACGGATATGAGAAACCTGGCCTCATCGGGTTCGTGACATTCACGGCGTGAACCGGGTGCCGCTTATCTCTGCGTCTTTTCCATAAGGTCGAGGCGCTGACGCAGCGGGTCCGGGATAAAGACCGCTCCCCCTGCCCCATACTCCATCAGTTTGTCATCCGCTGAACCATAGGCCGGATAACCCGGATTGCCGGTTTTGGCAAAAGCCACGAAGTGCTCATGAAAGGCTGTGGAGATGGCCTGGTCCCCGGCATTCACCGCACCGGGATAGCGGACGCCGATGGTCCGGAAGGCATAGGGAATTTCGCTGGCATGTGTGGCGCCCGGCATGGTTGCCCGCTGGCTTTCCGCGACGTAATTGAAGCGGTAGGCATAGGCGGGCAGCCCCGTCTCTGACCATTGCCGGGCAAGATAGCGCGCCGGTTCAATAAAGATGCGGTCGCCTACGATCTTCCAACTGGTCAGCAAGGGCGTCGGGCTGGCATAGACCTGACGTGCCGCCGCCTCATCCGCACCAAAACCCTTCAGGAGTGTCTCCGCGTCGCCGATGGGAAAACCATCCAGGCCCGTGGCCCCGATCATCATTGGCACGCGCTGCGCCTTACCGGCGGCCACGGTCTTTGCCGGTTCCTCCACCAGGAATTTACCGTCCAGCATGGGGCCGGCATAGTGGTCCACGCCCTTGCCCATGATGGAGCGCATGTCCAGACCATCGACGATCTTGTCGGCTGGCAAGGCGCGCAAATCGGAAAGCCCCTTGGCACCGTCATCGGTCAGGCCGGCATTGCGAGCGAAATTCACACCCCGCTTTTCCGCCTCCACCAGCGTGAGCAGCCCCAGGCCCGTGGAACGCCCACCGCCGGACATGATCAGCGCCTTGTCAAACAGACCCTTGGCCGCCGGCGCTGCCAGCAGTACATGCACCGACCGCCCCCCCGCACTTTCCCCAAACAAGGTGACGTTGGCCGGGTCGCCCCCGAAAGCGGCGATGTTGCGGCGGACCCATTTCAGGGCCGCGACCTGATCCATGAAGCCGAAATTGCCGGTCGGTTCAGTTCCCGCCTCCGCCGTAAGAGCCGGATGTGCGAAGAAGCCGAAGCGGCCCAGACGGTAATTCAGACTGACCAGCACCACGCCGGATTTTGCGAAGGCGGAACCATCATAGACGGCGGGCGATGACCCGCCATTCACGAAACCGCCGCCATGGATCCAGACCATGACGGGACGCTTGGCCCCCGCCTGCGGCTTGGGTGCCCAGACATTGACGAACAGGCAATCCTCCCCCATCGGGCCACCCAACGGGGCCGCATCGCCGGGGAACGGGCTTTGCAGACAGTCCAGGCCATAGGTATCGGCCTTGCGCACCCCCTGCCAGGGGATGACGGGTGCCGGCGGACGCCAGCGCAGGTTACCAATTGGGGCGGCAGCATAGGGTATGCCCTTGAACGCGACGATGTCACCATCGGCAACACCCTCCACCTTTCCGCCCTCAACAGTGATGGGGGCGGCGATGGCGGCAGGCGCCATGAACAGCAGCAAGGCAACAAACAAGTGACGCATGATCATCTCCCGATCAACGGCCAAAGCCGATGGGATAGGCCGGATTGACGCTGTCATGCGGCAGGGCCGGCGACTGTGCCTGCACGGCGGCCATGTCAGACGGGATTTCAAAGGGCAACTTGCCCTTCGGCGTGGTGACACCGCGCAGCGCATCGAACAGCGCCGTATCGCTGATCCCGAAGGAGGTCAGCAGCAATGCCGCATGCGGGCGCACCGCCGACAAGATCGCGGGGCGGTCCATATCCACCGCCAGGATGACGGGACCCGTAGCAGCGGCCTGTTTCACAATAGCCAGACCGGCATCGTCCGTCTTGAAATCCAGATCGCCCTCATGCTGGCGCGATCCGAAGAAATATCCCGGATGCAGCATCTGATGTGGGGCGGAAAGTCGGATCAGACTGATATCCGCCTTGTCGGCGCTGTCCACGATGGTGAAGCCAGCCGCCTTGGCCGCCGCAGGATCGACGCCGTGCAGGAACAGGCGTTTGCCCTTGTCCGGCAGGGCCACGGGACCCAGCCTGTTCTCCAGCACCACCAGCGACCGTGCCTGCGCCGTGCGACCGGCGGCAACCTTGTCCGCTGAACCAACGATGGCGGCGGCGCGGGCGGGATCGACGAAGGGGTTTTCGAACAGGCCCAGCCGGAATTTCAGGGCCAGGACATTGGCCACCGCCGCGTCAAGCCGCGACACGGGCAGCAGCTTCTGTTCCACTGCCTCGCGCACCGGAGTGCCGTCATCGACGCCGCCGAACTGATCAATGCCGGCCAGCATGCCCTTGGCGAAACGCTGCGGCTTGGTCAGATCCTCCACGCCCCAGGGCATGGCAATGTCCTTCGGCCCCTGCTTTGGCGTGCCGGTGCGGCAACTTTCATTGCAGTCATAGGTGATGGCCCAGTCGGACAGGATCAGTCCCTGATACTTGTGGACCCCGCGCAGCAGATCGGTCAGCAGTTCACGCGAATAGCCGCCGCCCACCGGCTCCACCGGCTTGCCGTTCAGCACCAGCCCCTTCTGGATGGTGTAGGTCGGCATGATGCCCGTGGCTCCGGCTTCGAACGCGCCCTGGAAGGCCGCGACATGCCGGTCGAAACCACCCTTGGTGAAGTCGGCGAAACGGCCATAGTAATTATGTCCGTCATATCCCTCCACAGCGGCACCATAGCCGACCCAGTGCTTGACCACCGTGGC
Organism: Niveispirillum sp.; assembly: GCA_016463045.1. Taxonomy (GTDB): domain Bacteria; phylum Pseudomonadota; class Alphaproteobacteria; order Azospirillales; family Azospirillaceae; genus Niveispirillum. The sequence goes on along the minus strand of JAEMSB010000016.1, from coordinate 7,467 downwards.
GACACCGCCGGGTGCCAGGCCGGCATCAGCCCCCTGCATCCCCTGGACATAGGCCTTAACCTGTGTCGACACCCGCGCCGGGTCCTCCCCGAAGGTGCCGTTCAGGCGCGACCAGCGGGGTTCAGTGCCCAGGTCTGCCTGGGGCGACAGGGCCATGGAGATGCCGACAGCGCGGTATTCATCCCGCACCATGGATGCAAAGGTCCGGGTCAGGACCGGATCGTCGATGGCGCCCAGGCCCAACGTTTCCGGCCATTGCGAGAAGCCGGTGGTGGTAACGCTGGCTCCCGCCGTCACTTGGAAATGGCTGCGCGGATCGGTGGAGATCATCACCGGAATACCCAGCCGGCCACTGGCTGCGATCTCCTGCAACCGGTTGTTCTCCGTCGCGAACTCGACCGGCTTCACGGCCATGCGGGTGATCATGGAGGTGATATGCCGGTCCAGGATCATGGCGCGCGCCGGCTCCAGATCATAGGCCGGCCCCGCCGACATCATGCCGCCCTGAACGGGGGCGGTGCCATGCACCGCCTCCCCCGCCTTCTCATCCAGCGTCATGCGCGACACCAGATCGGCGGCACGCACCTCCGGCGACAGGCGCCAATCCTCATAGGGGTTCAGTTTGCCGTCGCGGTTCAGGTCGCGGAAGCTCAGACCATCGGCCTTTACCTGCGGCTGTCCTGTGGGCAGGGTCGGCTGCGGCGGTGCTGCAACGCTGCCGGCGGCCAGCAGCAACGCACCGAGCGAGACCATGCCAGCAGTGGTTCTGTTCGACATCGTGGCCCCCTTACGGCTTCAGCGTGCGCTGGCTGACGCGGGCCTTGCCCGACAGCACGGTCTGTGCGGCTGACGGCCCGACGGCCACGTCGTAATCGCCGCCATCGATGCGCCACTGCCGCCCGGCCTCGTCAAAATGGGCCAACAGGCGCGGATCTGCCTTTACCGTCACGGTGCGGCGCTCACCGGGTTTCAGGTCGATCTTCTCAAACCCGATCAGACGGCGCAGTGGCTTGCCGGCGGCGCCGGCCAGATAGATCTGCGGCGCGTCCTTGCCCTGTAATTTGCCGGTATTGGTCACTTCAAAGCTGACGGTCAGCGTGTCGCCACCCTTCACCCGCAGCTTGTCATAGGTGAAGGTCGTGTAGGACAGGCCATGGCCAAACGGGAACAGCGGCTTCATGCCCTTTGCCGCGAAACGGCGGTAACCCACGTCGGAACCCTCCTCATACACCACATCGAACTGCTGCTTTTCCGGCAGCCCCCAGCCGGGCAGGTCGTGGCGCGGATACTGGTCCAGGCTGGCCGGGAAGGTGACGGGCAGGCGCCCGGAGGGGTTGACCTTGCCGCTCAGGACATCGGCAATGGCCTCGCCCCCCTTCTGTCCGCTGTACCAGGCAGACACGACGCCGCCGACCTTGTCCAGCCAGGGCATCAGAACCGGGCCACCGGTTTGCAGCACAACGATGCTGTTGGGATTGGCGGCGGCCACCGCCTCGATCAACTGATCCTGTCCCTGCGGCAGGGAAATATCGTAGGCGTCAAGGCCTTCGGACATCCACTGGTTGGCGAAGATGATGACGACGTCCGCATCCTTGGCCAGGGCGGCAGCAGCAGCCGGGTAACGGCCATCATTGAAGCTGACCGTGGCGCCGGGCAATGCCGCGCGCAGGGCCTTCAAGGGGGAGGAATTGTGGAACGCCTGACGTAGCCAGGCGGCCATGAAGCCTTCGCCACCCACCGGGATTACCGTCGGATTGCCGCCATGACCGGTGACCTGTGACGAACCGGCGCCGGACAGCACGCCGCTATCGGCATGGCCACCGATGATCGCTACCTTCTTCACACCCGGCGCCAGGGGCAGGATGCCCTTGTTGGCCAGCAGCACGATACCTTCATCGGCCACCTGTTTGGCAATGGCTTCATGGGCGGCAATATCGATGGCCGGTGCCGGCTTCGCCTCAAACAGGCCGGCGGCGAACATGGAGCGCAGGATGCGACGCGACATGTCGGACAGACGCGCCTCCGGAATGGTGCCGGCGGCCACCGCCTGCTTCAGCGGTTCGCCGAACCAGACCTGATCATCCAACTGCTCACCCGACTGCTGATCCAGGCCCTTGGCAGCATAGTCGGTGGCGTGCACGGCACCCCAATCCGACATGACCCAGCCCTTATAGCCCCAATCACCCTTCAGCACCTTGTTCAGCAGATGATCGCTGCCACAGGAATAATCGCCATTCACACGGTTGTAGGCGCACATGACAGAGCCGGGCCGGCCCTTCTCAATGGCGATCTGAAAGGCAAGCAGGTCGCTTTCGCGGTGGGCTGCTTCGCCGATGACGGAGTTCGCCCAATGGCGGTTGGTTTCCTGGCCGTTCAGGCTGAAATGCTTGACGGTGGAGACGATGTTCTGGGACTGGATGCCCTTGATGCTTTCACCGGCCAGGGTGCCGGCCAGAAGCGGATCCTCGCCCAGATACTCAAAATTGCGGCCATTGCGAGGGTCACGGGCCAGATTGGCGCCGCCGGCCAGCAGGACATTGAATCCCTTGGCAGCCGCTTCCCTGGCGATCATGGCGCCACCATCATGGGCCAGCTTCGGATTGAAACTGGCGGCCAGTGCCAGACCGGATGGCAAGGCGGTGGCCGTTTCGCCGGGGCGGATGCCCATGGGGTTGGTGACACCCAGACTGGCGTCGGTTTCCTTCAGCGCCGGGATGCCAAGGCGCGGCACACCCGGAATATAACCGGCACCACCAATAGCACCTTCGGGCAACCGCTCGATCTTGAAGGGCAACGCCATGGGACCATGCAGCAGGCCGATCCGCTCATCCGGCGTCAGCTCTGCATCCAGCAGCTTCGCCCGTTCATCGGGCGACAGCGCCGGGTCCCGCCAGTCCTTGGCCTCTGCCATGCGGATGCCGGTGGCAAGTGCCGTCAGGCAGAGACCGGCGGCGAGGCTGCCCTTGATCAAGCGGTGGATATTCATCAATGCCTCCAGATTGGTTTTCTTAAAAAAAGGCGCGGGGGGCTCGTTCTGCGGTGGGATGGAAGGGGGATGCACCATGCAGCCCCCCGCGCCGGAGGGAGATCAGAAGTCGATACCCAGGCGCACGCCATAGGTGCGCGGCGGGGCGTAGAAATCACCGGTGCCGTTGGAAGCCAGACCAGCTGTCGCATTGGGGCCGGACGTCGTGCGGATGTCGTCATTTTCCAGGTTGCGGACAAACGCCATGACCGTCCACGCACCCTCGGCGGGCTTGTAGGTCACCGTCAGGTCGGTACGGGTGAAGTCATCCTGCTTGTTTTCCAGGAACCCATGATATTCCAGATACTTGGAAGATTCATAATGGGTCTGGACGCGTGCCGTCAGGCTGGCACCATCCGCCATCGCGAATTCATGCTGGTATCCCAGATTGATCGACCATTCCGGCGTGCGCGCCATATGGCAGCCAGAGAAATCGGCCGGGCGCGGTGCCGGTGCGGCATAATTCGCACTGTAGCAGCGGGCGATATTGGCGTTGGCGGCATTGTTGGAGAAGGCGTCGCCACGCGGCAGCAGGAACTTCTTGTACCGCGCATGCAGCCAGGAAACGCTGGCATCAATGCGGTCGGCTTCGGTCAGCAGATAGTCGGTTTCCAGCTCCAGACCATAGATTTCCGCCTTGTCGGCATTCAGGGTCACGGTCGCATCCTGGCCCGCGATGGTGCCGATGGCCGAGATCTGGAAATCCTGGTAGTCGTAATAGAAGGCCGAGGCGTTAAGCTGGAGACGGTTGTCCATCAACCGGTTCTTCACGCCGAGTTCGTAAGAGGTGATGGTTTCCGGCTTGTAATCGTTCGGCTCCACCCCGTCGAAATAACCACCGGCCTTGTACCCGGTGGCGACGTTGGCATAGAGCATGCTGCTTTCAGCCAGATCATAATCCACACCGGCCCGCCAGTTGACGCGGTCCCAGGTGTTGTCCGACACGTTTAGGGTCACCGTGCTGGTGATGGCACCGGCATTATTGGTGAAATAGGTGCCGCCATTGCGGCCCTTGCGGTCCTTGGTGTACCGCAGGCCACCCGTGAAGCGCAGTTCGTCGGTGGCCGACCAGGTTGCCTGGGAGAAGACGGCCTTGGTGGAGGCGAAGACATCGGGCTGAATGAAGCTCAGATACCGGTTGTCGGCCAGGAAAATACGGAAATCGACGTCATTGTCTTCCTTGAAATAATATGCGCCGACCACCCATTTCAGGCTGTCGGTTTCCCCACCCAGACGCAGTTCATGCGACCATGTTTCATCAATACCATAGAAGTAATTCGGAGCATGGGTGGACGGGTTTTCGCCCACACGGTCATCCTTGGCCGAATTGAAGCCAACCAGATAGGTCAGTTGGGCAAAGTCCAGGTCGTAATTGACCTCCGTCCCCGCACTCCAATAGGTATTGTCGCGATAGGTGTTAACGCGTGACAGGATAGTGCGCGGGTCACCCGTTTCCATCGGATAGGCAACGTCGCCGCCATTATTGCCGCCACGGGCCAGCCAGTCGGCACGCAGATTGATCGACAGGTTCTCTGCCGGCGTCCAAAGGGCCTGGATACGGGCCGACTTGTCGTCCTGGCTGTCCTTGTCATTGCCGGCCACGGGACCGGGCGTGATCGACTTCTGATAGCCGTCATGACGGGTCGTCTGGAAACCAGCGCGCACCGCGAACGTGTCATGCAGCGGCACGTTCAGGACGCCACTGGTGGTCAGCGCGTCGTAATTCCCGAATTCCACCGCGGCAGAGCCTTCAAGCTGCTGCGTCGGCTTCTTGGTGATGACATTGATGGCGCCTGCGGTCGCGTTGCGGCCATACAGTGTCCCCTGCGGCCCGCGCAGCACCTCAACCCGGTCGATGTCATAGAACAGGGCGCCCGTGGCCGTCGCGCGGGCGATGTAGATGCCGTCAATATGATAGGCGACGGCAGGATCACCCACCTCCGTCACGTTGGTGCTGCCGATACCACGCATGAAAATCTGCGAGGCGCCACCGCCGGTATTGGTGATCTGCAGGCTGGGGACCGTTGCCGACAGGTCGACAACGCTTTTCACGCCCGCACTTTCCAGGCCTTCGCCGGTGATGGCGGAAACGGCCAGCGGCGTTTCCTGAAGGTTTTCGGCGCGGCGCTGTGCCGTAACGACGATTTCGTCCAGCTGCAGGGCATTGTCTGCCGTCTGTGCCAGGGCGGTAAGGCCGGGCGCCATGGCAACGATGGCGGCACCGAACATCAAAGAGGATTTGCGCATAAAGTCACTCCCTTTTCGTCTTTTGATCGTTATGGGAAGCGAGCAAGAGCATCCGACGTCCATCAGGCGACGACCGGTCGTTTCCGTCACGGAAGACCCGTGCGGATGGATGAAGGCAAGGACCGGCCGCTGACGCGGGAAAGCGTCAGGTGGCGGTGATGGCGCGTCCGGATAGGTTCATTGTCATCTCCCTGGAACCGTCCCCTTATGGGGCTCTCGCTCACGGTTGGCTTTTTAGGGACAACGTTGTCCCCGCCAATCCGAAAATAACCAGTCTCTCTCTACCGGTCACAAAATCTGTTACCATCGATAATTATCCATCCGCAAGCAAAAAATGTCCAACGTTGTCCCTTCTGTTGCCCTCATCGGTCCCGATAGGGTAAAAGCAAGTATCAACAAGGATTTGGCCGGAGCGCCCCTTCTCGTGAGCAAGCCCACCATCCATGACGTTGCCCGTGTGGCCGGCGTATCGATCAAGACCGTGTCGCGCGTGTTGAACGGGGAACCGAAAGCCAGTCAGGCGACGCGGGAACGGGTGATGGCAGCGGTGGCGTCGCTCGACTATTCTCCCAACCTGTCGGCGCGCAGCCTTTCGGCCTCACGTAACTTCATGATGGCTTTTGTATTCGGCACCTATCCCGACGTGCCGAACGTATCTTTGCAGAATGAGTATATCGCTGGCCTGCAGGTGGGCGCGGTCACGGCGGCCCGTGCAGCGGGTTTTCATCTGCTGGTCGAACCGGTGGAAATGGTAGATGACAGATTTGCCGAACGGGCGGCGCGCATCATCGCAATGCCCGCCGTGGATGGCTTTCTGATCATGCCGGGTCTTGCCGATGATCCAAGGCTATTGCGGGTGCTAACCGAACGCCGTGGGCATTATGTCCGGGTCAGTCCGGGCGTGGAATTGCCGGAACTGCCGGCCATGGTGCGGATCGATGATTACCGCGCCGCAGCCGATATGACACGGCATCTGCTGGAACTAGGTCATCGCCGTATCGGCTTCATCGGTGGCCGGGCGAATTTCGGTTCTGCTGAACTGCGTCTACAGGCCTTTCGCGATGTTACATCGGCAGCGGGTGTCTTCGACCCGGCGCTGGTACGTAACGGCGACTATACGCGGCCATCGGGCCGTACCGCCGGTCGGGAACTTTTGGCGCTTGCCGACCGGCCTACGGCCATCTTCGCAGCCAATGACAGCATGGCGATCGGCGTCATGGCCCTGGCGCAGCAACAAGGCCTATCGGTGCCGAAGGATCTGTCTATCGCCGGGATCGACGATATCAGCATGGCATCCGCCATCTGGCCATCCCTGACGACGGTGCGGCAGCCGATCATTGCCATGGGTGCTGCGGCGGCCGGCTATATCGTTGCGGCCAGCCGATCCGATGTGCCGCCCCCGGCCCTGCCCTTCTTTGCCCATGAACTGGTGATCCGCGAAAGCACGGCACCCCCCAATCGATAATATTCGGTATCCGACGTTTATGGGTGGATTTCCGGCAGTACCCTACCACCCGCCATCACCGGTTTGGCTTCGATCAGGATGAAGGCGATACGGCAAACCTGATCAAGGGACGGGTTGCGCCACAGGTGATTGGTGGCACGCTGTACCACGATATCGCCCGCCGCCAGGGGGGTCACCGACCCGTCATCCAATTCTAGTTCCAGAACACCTGACAGGATGATGCCGTAATCAATTGACCAGGACCGGTGCAGTGGGGAGCCACGGCCCGGCAGCATATCGACGATCCGGATCACCGATCCGCCATGCAGGGTCTTGCCCGCCGGCAGCATGCCATCGCTGCCGTCATTCAAATCCGCCGGCACGGTCGGCGTGGCCCAGACCAGTTGGAAGGCGGCGTCACCGCTGTCGATCAGGCTGGGCGTAAGCGTATCGATGGCGCGGATAACAGACAGGCCCTGTTCATCATGGTCTGTGACGATGCGGCGAAATGAGGACGAGTTCATGCAGGGCTCCAACGCGACCGGAACAGCAGAAGCAGGGACATCAGCCCCACCAGCAGGGCACCGCCGGCGATGATTGGAAAGGCATTGACAGTTCCACCCGTGGCCGCCGCCAGGGCCGGAACAACCAGGGCAGAAAGGAACTGCCCGATAGCGAAGCTGGACTGCCACAGCCCCATACCCCGCCCCCGCACCTCAAAGGCCAGGGCCGACATGGCCCAGGTCAGCAG